>NZ_JFXL01000006.1:0-159194 GCF_000588255.1 Acinetobacter sp. 1424608 | reverse complement strand
GTATCTTCAGGACGAGTTGCAATAACGTCTTCTGGTAAAAGGGCTGTTATAGCACGATTGAGTAGATTCCCTTGTAATGCTCTATCTTTCGCATCGTCTATAGAGCAAAGTAAATATACAGCATATTGCAAATCACCAAACTCTCCTTTTTCCTGATTATAGATAACATTCTTCCGCATTATTAAACATTCAAGATAATCAAAATATAATGTTTCTTGATAAGAACAATGCTCAAAATAGTACTCAAACTTTTCTATAGCGCTGGTATAGATTTGACTACGTTTGTACACTATCGCCTGTGCTTTAATGACAGCATTGCTAGGCTCACGCTCAAATAAAATTTTTAAGATCTCTCGACTAATCTGTAAATGTTCACTTTTTTCAATCTTCGATAAATACCGACTGACTAATTCAGAAATATTCATCGACGCTTGATGCTTGAGTTTGAATAAAATACATTGCTCTAACCAAGCATAATTTTTTGCATGCCCCTGATAGTGAGGGATAAATACTGTTTCAATCAATTCAACCAATTCTAAAGCAACGCCAATTTCCTCAGATGAATTGATAGAAAATTCCCATTTTTGTGGAATAGTCACACTAAATAAGCGAGAGAAAAACCCCGAATTAAGATCAGCTTTTTCTTGAGTAACTAACATCAACATATCTTCTGGAGTAAGTGTATGTTTTTGAGTTTTAATTCTATCTAGTCGTACTTTAAGTAATTTAAAATTCATATATCCCCCTAATTTTTTGAATTTTCAGATAATTTACTATTTTAGACATCAGAATTATATTACTTAAAATTGAAAAAGTACTAGTGTATTAAAAATAATAAAATTATTGATTTATTTATATATTTTCATTAGCTGAATTGACTAAACCCACCCTTAATTTTATCATTCAACTGCTGACCTACATTGTCAGTCGGTTTTAGCAGACCGTTTCATACAGCGCATCAGGGTTTATTCTTCTGAGTATCTCTTATGCGTAAAACCTTCTCGTCCCCCTTTGCGGTAGAACGGGAGGGGGACGCGTCCGCGCGTGCTGGTTCTGTATGTCCAGTCTGCTAACCCCTTTTCGTTCTGCCACCATTATTTAGCAGTAAGTTGGTAGAGCTTCTTAATACATACAGGAGTAGTCGCCATGACTAAACTTTTTCTATCTTTATTGTTTTTCCTAAAACGATTTTGTATTCCTCTATTGCATTAACAGCATTCATAAATTTTTTGCTTATTTGACTAATCTAAACGCTGTCTAGCCTTGGAAAGCTTTGTCACATCTACACTTTAGTTCATTCAGCAAAATTTATTACACATCAAATAACACAATAAAAAATTAGGGGAAATGATGAAAATTCAAACTTCACTTGCACTCATCTCTGTTGCATTAATGGCTTCAGGTTGTGCCAGCAAAACCGAACGTCAATTTATCAGTGGTTGTAAAACAGGTGGCATTGATGGCAGTACCTGTTCATGTATTTACGACAAACTTGAAAATAAATATGGGGAAGATGGGCTTAAAGAAAACCTCTACACCTTGCAGCAAACTGAATCCTTCCAAAAAGATATGGTCAATATTTCCTATCAGTGCATGAAGGAATAACCATGAGAACACTTGCTGGCATCATCTGCATCATTGCAGTGATTTGCTTTTTAGGTTTGCCATTTATTGGCTTCATGATCGTGATGGGACTATTTATCGCATTGGCAAAATATGCAATTGGGGGAAAGTAAATGAATTCAAATATTAAGACATGGGTGATTAGTAGCTACTTGGTGATTGGTTTTTTCTTTGCCATCTATCAACACTTTTGGGGACAGTATAACTACAAGCCATTTACTTACAATTTGGGGCAAGGCTTAGTGTGGCCTGCGGTAATGTTTCCAGTCATCGGTAAAATTGTAGGTGGTATCTTGATCCTATTATTCATTTGGTTCGTTGTTATTCGACCTAAGTTATAACGGAGTGCAATCATGAAAAAAATACTTTCCACAGTAGCACTTTCAACTTTACTGCTCGCTTGTGGCCAAAACAATCAGCCAGCTCAACAAAGTGCTACAGATCAAGCTAAACACAGCTCATCTAATACTGCTACACAAAAGGAGCAATCTAAATATGCTCCATATAGTAAGGAAGAGGTTGAAGCCAAAGTACAAGCTTTAACTCAGATTGTAGAAAATGATACCGAGTATTTGCCTGCTGCGGTCAAACAAGCTCAGTCATTTCTTGAGAGTTGGGAGAAATATCCTGAAGCGCTCAAATCCATGATGGAGTCTGATCTTGATCCAAACAACGCTGAATATAGCAATCATATTCCCATGGAAATGGAACAGCCTGCATTATCTGTTCGTGCTCAAATTACCAGTCGTGAGTCACAATCTGCATTTAATGTACAAGGGGCGATTGAATATATTCTAGAAATCCAGTCGACCAACGATCAACCTTTTGTTTTACAAGGTATGAGTATTAATCGTGGTCGTTGTGGTTATTACACCGCTGACTTTCATAGCAAGATGCCTGTACAAATGAGTTATAGTTCTACGGTATCGTATTTGTTGAAATGCCGTGGTGATCAGGTACTTGAAGCTGAATTGATAACCGATCAAGGGAGTTTGAGTCTTACATTTTAAAGCTGTAGACATTTTAAAACACTATCAATAACGAGAGCACTTTTAATGATTCAGTGCTCTCCATTGTCATTAAGATTATTCAATCCCTCTACGGTTTTTAGAATTAAACTGCCCTGTACCAAAACTACGCATGTTTGACTTATCTTTTCCCCTCGGATGCTGCTGCACTTTTTCTCCATTCACTAGATAAGGGGCAACATAATTAAGAAAGTTAAAAACTTCATGCTCAATATCACGATGAATCATACCAATGCCTAATGTTCCCATCGCTTTATATGTATCCATATAGTCGGGATGGTTACAGTTAAAAATATAACCACAGCCATGAGTAATCTGCTCCCAAGACTCACCTACCCACTGCCCCATTTCAAAACCACTTCGATGTACATTCCCATCGTACATAAGCAGAAGATGGCAGTGATAGCCTTTGCTAACACCATGCTCTAATGCCCATGCATAACCCTGCAAAGCATTAAAGCAAGTATCCTGATCTGCGATTCGACGAAGCAAAGTGTCTAATGCTTTGTTAAATGCCTGAATGTTGTATAAGGCTTGATATTCCTGAAGAATGGATAAATCCACACGTACAACTAATAGTCTTGCATAATGATTGATCAATGAGGATGTATAGTCGAATAGGCTTTGCTGATTCTTTAATTCACGTTGTTGAAAATCTATCAGTTGCTGTTTTACACAGCCTGATAATGACTGGATGTAAGTCAAAATATGCCAGACGGTCATCTCATCCAAACAGACTATACAATCATAGTCTGCCTGTGGCATTAGACTGAGTGTGTGATCAACGATGTTCACCACCTCAATGAATATCTGCACTGTATTGCAATAGAAAAAATTAGCGTTATAGATTGGCTTAAATGACTGAACTAATTTTTGTAGGTCTATCATCAGGTTTTGATGATATAGATCATAGCTACCCAAGCATACTTCTTGAATGAAATGGTCTACTGCTGCCAATACTTCTGCTTCATGGTAAAGCTGATCATATGGATTATTTTGAAATTGAACATTTTGGTACATTTAGGTTCTCACTGAAACATAAGGTTCATATGTAAGTGAGGAATATATTTTTTTACTGATCTTAATTCTAAAGCAGTATGCTGTAGTCATCCTGCTCTACTGAATATGCTCATAGACTTTGGAACATACTATAGGGTTAGTTCTGCATGTTTTTAGTGACTTGATATGGATACGTTATCTATAGCCCATTTGAGTATGGGCTATACTGAACTAAGCAACTCATTGTACTTACTTAACTAGATAAGATATTGTTTATATTATTAATATATTACTTATAGATAATAATATAAGATACCTGTTAATTACCTTAAGCTATTGCCTCGGTAAGATCATTGAACCATATGATACTAACCATCGATATATCCAAAGATATATCGAAATTTGCTTAGGCTAAAGTTACGCCAATATAGTTAAATATTAACTAAGCAATCTACCCCCCTGCATTCCACAGGAAGCAAACCAAAATCTTGTAATTGCTGTAAACTTGGTGAGTCAAAAGAACTGAAATTTGAATCATGATTTTTGTGTTTTCGACACTCGGAGAAATCATCATCTGCTTCATCCAATAAGCAAAACTCATTTGCTCGTAGGGTTGGATCAATCATAAAAATGCAGCTATATGTTTGTTGATGATATGAACGAGGCATAATACTGAAAGGCTTCAACTGCTTAATATTACTTTGCTTAGCAAGGAACGGATAAAGCTTATTGTTTGCAATCAATGTCAGTAAAAAACTAATTAAGAAGGTAACACTTTGAATTTCTTGTTCGAAGAATCTACTCAAATCGCGATCATTTATCTGAAGCAAAGAACTTAGCTTAAGGTTTTTTTCAAGCCTCTTGAGATCATATACTTCTACAACATCAAAATTTAGTAATAATTGCTTCAATCTAGTTGAGGAGGAATATAACTCTAAACTCCACTGTTCCAAATAACACTGAAATAATGCGCAAGCCATCGAAGCGTTAGCAAAATTATTCGACTTGGTGTTCAACTCATTATAGCTAATTAGTTCTTTCAACCACGACTGAGCTAAAGGGTATTTTTTTAATTCAAAGTAACCACTCAATAAATTAAGCACAAGCTCCTTTTCTAAATCATCCTGAGCCATTCTGGATGAATGTTCAAAATTGAATACCGTTCGCTGGCATAAGCGATCACTCAATATTCTTGGTTCATGCTGTATCAAACTGATATATGTTGAATGTGGATCTTGTCTAAAATTTAAATAATAGTCCAATTCTCTATTAAAGGTTTTAAACAACTGAAGTAAACGACCTACCCGTTGTACTTCAAAAAGCTGAGTGGGTTTACTTTTCTCAATATAAAATCGACCATATCGAGCTTTATCCCCCCAAAGCTCATGCGATAAGTTGAGTGCGTAAAATGGATTCATTCGACTGATAATCTTGCTTGATTGAGTACCATCGACTCGTGTACGTATTAATCCCTGTTGCTTTAATTTTTTGATACACCGAAAGATCGCATCTTTAGACAGTCCTGTTTTATGCTTTAATTTATGAATTCCGCATTTATTGGTAATTCCAAATTGATTACTATGTCTAACCAATACCATTAATACCAATGCCGTTTTGAAATCTATTTTTCTAAATAATATCGGTTTAGTATGTTGTAAGTGATGTACATAAAAGTCATTTAATTTGGTATCGACAAGGTGAAAAAAAAGAGCCTTCAGCGGAAGTTCATGATTCATCATCTTAGAGAACCATCGCTCTTTCTCAAAATCACCTATCGTTTTTACACTCCCCCAAAGACCAAACATTTCAATATCTATTCTTACAAATTCTTTGCAAGATTTTTCATCAATTCCTCTAACAATTATTTGATGCTCTTGTAATTCATTCAGCGTAGTCTGCAATTTTTTATCATGAAATACAAACTCCTTTGCACTCATTGCAGATGTTAAACAAAATTCTTGCCCTCCATACATTTGAATTATTTGGAGCAATAACCATCGTGCTATTGGAGTCAGAGTAACAGGGGAAAATTCGTGTGCAAGTAAAAAAAGTAAAAATCTATCTTCCATGAATCTATCGAACACTACCCACTTGTAATTTCACAAATATGGATGATAAAACTCAAATACGCAACCATTAAAATTTAGTAAATATTAATTTAACATTATAGTTAACATTAACTTACTAATAAGTTAATATTATTCTTGTTATTAATTTCATAAGAATGCTCATCATGACAAGACCATACGAACATTTTGAAAATTGGATGAAGAAAGACAGTAAAGCGAAGGAAGATTTCATCCAAAAAAATAAAGATGCATGGAGCAAATTAACCCCAAAACAATTTACAGTGTCTATATCCCAACCCCAAATCCTATTCGGTTATGATCAAGAAAAAGCCATACTTTCAACAAAAGAATTTGTCGCCGCATCTAAAGATTTCTATGAAACCATTCGTAAAAAATTTAGGGAGCACAAGCACCAAACCTCTAAACAGCACAAAAGCCGTATTCAGGCAAGAATAAGTAAAAGCTCAACATCCAAGCTTGAACAAATCAAAAAAAAGCTTGAACATAGCAGTGCTTCAGGGACACTTGAACATGTCATTAATAGTTTTGATGAAGACAAATTAAAGCAACAAATTCAAATTAATAAATTACAGGAACAAATTCAAAAACTGCGAGATTTTGAAGCGTATCTAAATAGTAAGCACAAATTAGAGCTTGAGACAGCACATGCACTCAATGAGAAAATTCAGGATTACTTATTCAGCCAATGGGTTTCAACCCAGCAAAAATTGGAAGTCCTAGAAAACCAATTTCCGAATGAAGATGACCTTGACCAAATTTATGCTTCTCAAACTGACGAAGAAAAGGAGAACTCTCGTAGGATAATAAAATCAAATTTACAATCTGATTTTAATAACAACCTTCTCCGCATAAAAGCGACACTAGAACTCAAACCAGAAACCACAAATCCCCTTCATACAACTCTTTCGCCTATTTCCGAAAACGATTACCCACTTATTTATCCACGACCTTCAGGATTTACTAAACAAGGGGAAATTATTCATGATGGCATAGAGGAAAAAACTGATAACAAACAGAGAGCTGTGCCAAAGTACCTTACAAACCCAATAAAACCATTCACCAACAAATAAGCTTAAATTGAATTCAATATTTCCTCCAACATTTCAGGTTGCCCCCTCAACCAATGGATGATCGTTTCATCCAAATAGGCAGTATTGTTATATGGCAAGTTGTATTCCAGATCCTTCAGCATAACTGAAGGATTTTTAGAGTGAAGGATTCTGTCTAGCTTTTTAAGTTGCTCTTGAAGTTTAGTTATTTTTTTAGCTTTTACAGTAGATGATGCTTTTTTACGTTTTATTAAATTATCTGGCCGTGATTCAAACATAGGGACATCATCTTGTTCAAGTTTTTGAAGCTCATCCTGCATGCGAGTAATTTCAGACTTGATCCAAATGACATCATCTTTTTCAAATTCTTTGATCAATATAGGAATAATTGATGTAACCGCCTGAGTTGGATTATCCCATTTACGACCGCGTTGAACTACCTGCTCACGTAAAACTCTGCATATTATTTCTCGTCTTGGGTACAAGCTTTTTGTATGTTTTTCCATTGCTGCTTTTGTTGCTTTAGCTTGCCTTTCAAGAGCCGTATTATAAATTAAATATATCCTCCCTCCCAATACAGCAACATACGTCATTAAAATATTTGAGTAACGTTTTTTTTGGAGCGTCTTTTTCAACTGCTCCATATCTTCTCTTAAGCTATTGATCTGTACTAGAAGTTCAAAAACTTGGTCTGGCTTGAAAGGAATCAATTTAATATCATCCCCCCCCTCTATAAGACTTAATGCTTGCTCACTGTGTCGAAAATCATTTTCTTTCATACGGAGCATGATTTTGTCTGTCATTGCTGCATATAATGGATTTCCCAATTCTTCCTCTAAATCACACTGATAGTAGTAACAAAAATTCTCAAGAATGTTCTGTTCGAGCAACGTTAGATCTGAAATTATTTTCGAATCCATAATTATTTAATTCCTTATATTACAAAACATTATAACAGGATAATGCTAATATTCTTTTATACATGAGTACTGCTCTACCTTAAACCTTTTCTAAATTTTATAGTTACCTCATAAACTAATAGAACTACTTTTTTAATGATTCGTGTTAATCTCAGATTGATAATTAAAGTTAAAAAATAGTTCTTTTATCTATTTGTTATGATTACAAAAGGATCAAAGATATGGGCTATTTAACATCTAAAGAAATTCGCAAAAAACTAAAGGATTGCTCCGCATCAACTTTATGGCGCTATCAGCAACCCAATCAAAAAATGTTCGAGCAACCAATGCCTCAACCTATTAAGAAATGTGCAGGTTCTAGTAGTCTTTGGGATGAAGGTACTTTTAACGAATGGTTAGTCAAATATTTCAATAACAACCAATTCAGTAATCTGTCTAGCTAGACAGATTACTTAACTTTTTCCACCATTTTTTATAAGCTTTCGACATCTCTTTTTGATAATCATAATAGTCATATGTCCCCTGTTCCCCAGGCATCACATGTCCAACCATCAGTTCCGCAACATCCCTACTTGTAAACGCACTGAAATTTGTCCTTGCTGTACGCCGTAAATCATGCATAGACCAATGATCCATTTCAATTTTATAATTCTTCCTTGCAAATTGCATGAAGTTATAAGGGGTATCTGTTGGCCCACTACGCCCCATTGGCTCTTTGCCATTTTCATGTGGGAAAATGTATTCAGAATTACTCAAATCCATTGCAGACTGAAGCCACGGTTTGATCTCATCAATAATAGGTCGAACAATGTCCCCTTTACTTTCTCCTGTCTTATGATTTTCATACGGTACTGTCCATCTATTTTTACTAAAATCAAAATCTGATTTCCTTGCAAGCCTCAACTCACTATATCGATTACCATAAAACAAACATAACTTGAGAAATAAAACATTCCTTAATGATGTTCTAGACTCATCACAAATTTTAAAAATTAAAGACAACTCATCATCTTGTAATACTCGAACAGTTTTATTTTTCTTAATATTCAAGTCACGTTTGCCTGTGATATGTCTTATCGGATTTTGCTCAATTAATTTTCGATTAATCCCCCAATCCAAACACTGCTTTGTATTCGTAAGAATGCGATCAGTTATCGATGGCGACTGTTTAAATTGCTCTTCTAGTAAATCTAACCACATATGTAATGTGATTTGCTCAGCAGGTATGCTACCTAACTTTGGGAAAACATAAAGTTCAAATGATCTCAAATATTGATCTGCATTCTTTTTATTAGGAATACTATATTTCGCATGCCACTCACGAAATAACGCTTCAAAAGTTATAGCCTCTGTGATCTTGTGAAGCTCTACTTTTTTATGAATACGTGGGTCATGTCCCTTTTCTAAAATTGCTTTCATTTTCTGCAATTCAATACGAGCTTCTTTAAGGCTCATATTTGGATAGGTTCCCAAATCTAAACGAGCTTGCTTATCGTTATATCGAAAACGCATCTGAAAAGTGAGCTTTCCTTTTTGCGATACACGAACGCTCAATCCATCTTGATCAGGCTCTGTATGTATAGCTGAACGTTCACGATCTAAATTCTTCTTCAGCCAAGTATCTGTTAAAGGCATTTTACTCCACCTGTGTACATATTTTTTTCAAGTAGCTAATTCTAGAAAATATGTACACACATATGTACACAAACATACTGACTAGACTTGAAATCTATTGAACGGGGTTGAAAGATATATCAGATAAAGAATATCAATATTTTTATATTTTTACAGCACTTACAATAATTTTATTATTATATTTGAAATAGGTTGAATGGGCTTGAATAGATATCAAATATTTGGGTGGGAAATAATAGCAAATGTGCGTCGTTGAGCGACCTGTGCCGCTAACTCATCTTTAAAACTCATGAAATACACCTACTGCGGAGACTGCAGTGCCAAAGATCTAAAGTCGATCAAAATAAAAATTGGCGTAATTGTAGCAGATTTATAGGTACTGTTTAGAGATTGTTGAGTTGTTGGCCCGTGTTTTCATATTTGAAATAACTTTGGTGAAAATATAAAAATTCGGGCCGTCACACCAATAAAAAAGCCTGTCCAATATAAACAGGCTTTTACGAGTGAACTTAAAAAACTTATGCCAATTTCTTTTCTTCAATAAAATGAACATCGGCAATTTGGGCATCCCAAAACTCAGTCCACAACGCACAATAATCAAGACATAGTTTGGTCAAGCTTTCATAATCATCTTTGGTAATCGCTTGTGCTAATGCAAACCACAAGTCGTCTTGATGATCATCATCAGCAGCTTCTGCTGTTTCATCTGTTGAGACGCCGTGGACGTGATAATAACCACCACCCTCAACATCAATATTAACGAACTTGGTGGCTTGTCTTAATGGCGGGCTAAAAAGAATAACCTCTTCTTCTGCTACAGCCAATAAAGCCACTACATTCATATAGCTATCATAAGAAGCTTCTAAAAATGTTCTCACCTGATCTGCAATTTTTGAAGGTTTATAATTACGGCGGTCGTCCTCAGACAAACCGTAGTCATTTAATAAATCTTCATATAATGGATAATGTGCGTATTCAGGGTTTCCTAAATAATAATTATCTTTACCCAAACCCGGTCTAAAACCAAATTCATCTAATATATTTAGGCTTAATAACACACGTGGAAACATTTTGGCGCCAGAGTGAAGCTTTGGTTCCAATTGCTTTGTTAAAAACTGTGCCTGTAATAAAGCATCAGTAAAAATTTGTACGATGGCATGACGATATTCTAAATGAATACGTGTCAAGGTTTGTTTATCAAGATAACCGTTATTTAATATTTCAATGGCTGGATGATGACTTACTGGTAAATGTGCAATTCTATTCCTTAACTGTTTGAGAAATTGTAAGTTTTCTTCCCACTGTTGGGCAGAAATACTATTTTTCATACCTTGTAATGCTTTTTGTCTTGGATTATCAAAGTCTTCAAATTTTTTTGACATAATCATTCTCAATAAAAAGTTTTTCTTATAGTTAAGCTAAGGCTTATCCCTCTATTTCCATTTCGCACTCAATTGCTAAAAGGATAAATTCCATATACCCATACTTAACGAGTCGATATTATGTTTATTATCTCAACAAATCAATGGATTAATTAATATTATTTAAAAAAGTAAACTATTGCCAATAAAAAATATATATTATTGTTTTTTAAAATAAACCAAACTATTGAATAAATATAATTTTTTAAATATCATAAAATAAGTTTTATTTAAGCTTTCATACTTTACAATAGCAAAGTTAATCAAAAAATATCTATGACGGGGCAACCAATGTCAAAAAGAGAAACGATTATAACAACAGCAATGACCCTTTTTAATCAGAAAAGTTATACCTCAATTGGGGTAGACAAAATTATTGCTGAGTCCAATGTTGCAAAAATGACTTTCTATAAGTACTTCTCTTCTAAAGAAGTTTTAATTGAAGAATGCCTTCAGCGAAGAATTTTGGAAGTGCAGGCTTCTTTACTAGAAAAGGTAAACCGCGCACATGATCCGTTAAATAAACTTAAAAATGTTTTTAACTGGTATATAGACTGGATTAACACTGAAGATTTTTATGGTTGTTTATTTAAAAAAGCGACTATAGAAGTTTTACAAATGTATCCATCCATTAAAAGCCAAGTGAACCAATATAGACAATGGATTTACGACTTAGTAGTCTCTATGTTTTTAGAGCTAGAAATTGAAGATCCAACAGTTCTAAGCAGCCTTTTTCTAAATATTATTGATGGACTTATTATTGATGGCACCATTAATAAACCAGAAATTAATGCTGAAAGAACATGGTCTTATATAAATAAACTCATTGAGCTTGAAACAACGCAGAGCTGTGCGGCTGCGTAAATAGATTTAATTATTTATGATGCTATCTCATAAATAAACCTTGTTTTAACCCATACGAAAGCTTGAATACATACTCTTTTACATGAACAGACTTGTTTCATCTTTTTAGCTATATATAGATTAGGCCGTTATGTTTTAAATGCATAGCGGCCTTATTTTATATAAGCTCAAGCTTTTCTTAAAAAAAATTTATTAATAAAACTCTAATGTTAGTTAAGCTCATCTATTTAATTAATTAATCACTAAGAAAAATACTTTTTAAAATATATTGCAATAACAGTTCTCTATTATCAGCCTTTGTTTCATCTAGCAGTTGAATAATGGCACCATCAATTACAAATAAAAACATATGAGCATCTTTTTTAGTAGCATCGTTCTTCGCTGTTAAAAGCAATTTATAAACTTCATCAATTAACCATTGACGGTACTGTATAACCACTTGATAGGCTGTAGGGTAAATTTTTTCAATTTCAAAAATAGCTCTAAATGGCAAATAATAATGCCCTTCCAGATTGACATGTAAAAAGAATATTTCCTTTAACTTTTCACGCACCACTAAATCTTTTTGTGTGTAAATAATTGAGAAGACTTTTTCTTTTAAAGCATCTTTTTGAAAGTTTAAACTCATTTCAATAAGCCGCTCTTTAGACTGAAAATATTTATAAAACGTGGTTTTGGTCACTTCCGCTTCTTCTACAATGCGGTCTACACCAACGTTGTGAAAACCATGGTCATTAAAAAGATAACGAGATGTATGAAGCACACTTAACGCGCGAAATGAGAGATCTGAATATGGCATATATGTACCGTTATAAAATAATTTGTTGTTGTGTCTAAATGAGATAAAACAGCCGCAACTTTTACTCTAGGCAAAAAAAGCATGTAAAGGCCCCAAAGATGGCCCTAAGGCATCTCAAGTTTTATTGTTGATATGATTTTTTAGTCGTGACGAACTAAAGCCTGAAAACTCGAAAGTGATCAAACAACGCTAAAGACTAATCGGGAGGTGTAAAAAAAGTATGCACAGCCAACTCCTTATATGGGGAGTTCTGCCAAAGCATTAATAAAGAATTATGGTGGCAGAACGAAAGAGGGTTGACAGACTGGTACGACGCCAGCACACCCGAAGGTGTCCCTCTCCCGTCCTACCGCTACGGGAGGAGACGAGGAGCTTACACACAGAACTATCCCTCAGACGGGAAAACTCTGATGCGGTCGTATGTGGTCTGTCAAAACCACCTGGCAATGTAGGCCAGCAGGCAAAGGATAATCTGAGAGTTTAGAAGTGTCAATGTGGAATTTATGACAAGTTTTCAAAATTCTTATTATTTTTCATTAGATTAACTAAATTATTATTTTAGATATTATATAAAGTTGTAATTTTAAAATTTATCACAAGTTCGTTAAACAAAATGAGCGCCTTGTGACTGAATCAATTGCCCTACATTTACAGGCATTCCTAACAAGTAACCTTGGAACTGCTGACAGCCTAAACGCGTTAAAATTTCGACTTGCTGCTGAGTTTCCACCCCTTCGGCTGTTACGGTTAAACCTAACTTTTTCGCCAAATGAATAATACTTTCTAAAATGACTTCTTCTTTGGAGCCCGGTTTTAAATCGACAATAAAACCACGGTCAATTTTAAGCTCATCGACTGGTAAGTCTTTTAAATATAAGAAGCTTGAGTGCCCTGTTCCAAAGTCATCAATTGCGACACGAATGCCCATATCACGCAGCCGCTCACAAGCACGAATGCTTAAGTCGATATGCCGCATTGCAGTTGATTCAGTAATTTCAATAATGAGGTGATGAGGCTTAATTTGGTATTTTTTTAACAAGCCTTCGAGGGTACTAAAGAGCTTTTTATTTTCAAACTGCAAAGCCGATAAATTGACTGCGATTGGATAAAACTGCGTATTGCTGCGTTCCCATTCCTGAATTTGCTGGCAAGCTTGTTCAAGCGCCCAATATCCCATTGGAATAATTAAACCCGTCTTTTCCGCGCCACCAATAAACATGTGTGGTGTCAGCATACCTAAAGATGGATGATTCCAGCGAATGAGCGCCTCAACCCCACAAATCTCAAGATTGGTATTAAACTTCGGTTGGTAATAGAGAACAAATTGTTTTTCTTCGACTGCTTTATATAAATCATTGATCAGTTTTGACTGACTTCTGGTTTCTTGTTGGTGGGTTGAATAACTAAAGACGGTGTAAGTATTGCGGCCCTGCTCTTTAGACATCAGCATGGCAGCATCGGCATTCATTAGCAGGTCTTGAACATTCTGCCCATGTTCAGGGAACAATGCGATGCCAAGGCTTGCCGAAATATTAATTTCTTTACCGGAAATCTGGTAACTGTCTTGAATAAGCTGCAATACTTTTTCAGCAAGTTGCATTGCCTCTTCAGTATCGGTATTTTCAGCTATTAATAAAAACTCATCACCGCCAATCCTAAGCAACTTACACTTTTCATTGAGTTGCCAATGTAAGCGATTGGCCATTTGTATAAGGAGTTGATCACCAATGTGGTGACCAAAGGCATCATTTACCGATTTAAAACGGTCTAAATCAATATAGAGAAAAGCAATTTTCTGGTCTTTATAACGATGATCTGATAAAAGAACTTCTGCGTAATCAACTAAATAAAGTCGGTTTGGTAATTTAGTTAAGTTATCTTGAATGGAGAGATTGGCGAGTTCTTTATTGGCTTTACGGAGTTCTAAATTTCGTTGGTTCAGTCGTTGTTCCAGCACGGCGACAATAAAACTCGCGACCAGCACCAGACATGTAACCAGAATAATAGTAAACAGCAACAGGTCATGTTCAGCCTGATATTGGCTCACAAATTTATCGGTAATATTGGTCGCAATGAGTGCCGTATAGTGCATGCCCATAATGCTTAAAGTCATCATGACTGCAAAAGCGAGTTTTAAACTTACTCGATTACGCTCGCTCTCTTTTAATTTATAGGCCAACAAAAAAGCTAGACCTGAACCACTCATGGCAATTAAGACAGAAAATAAAATGAGAAATGAGGTGTAATCTTTCTTATAAATATCAATATTCCAGCCCAGCATACTTACATAATATGAAGCTGAAATACCAATGCCCATAATGACTGAGCTTAAAACCAACCTAAATAATGGTAGTGTAAAACGGGAAGTGAGCCAAATTGCCACACAAGAAAGTACAGCACTAATACCAAAAGAAAGCGTAATTAAAGAAAGATTAGCGTTGGCAGTTTCAAATAAATGATAAGCATGCATGCCAACAATATGGACAATACTAATAGCCGCAGCGAGTAATAATCCATTAAATAATAAAATAAGCGGTTCAATCTTTTGATAGGCTTGCTTAAATATTAGTTGCTCCATGGAAATCACAATATAGCAAATAGCGCCAGCCGCAATAAAAGAGCCGACGATCAATGTGCTATCGTAATCAACATGACCCATATTGGACTTCCATGATTATTCAATACTTTTTTTTATTTTGTTCAATTCATTGCACAAAATACAATTAAACACGTTAAAGAAAAATAGTAAATTCGACTTTTTTGGTCAGTTATAAACAATAACATTATCTAACATTTGGTCAAGTATTTTTTACTTTAGAAATCAATAAAGTAAACAAAAATTAAGCATCCAATTATATGAAAAATATAGGATTTCTTAAATCTAGGTCAATTGACCTTAATGATGTTTTTTTAAGCTTATTTTAGCTGCTCTAAAATAAAAAAACCCTGCATGAAGCAGGGTCTTTTTAAACAATAGAAAAGAGTATTAGTTTTTCTCTTTATCTACGATCTTGTTTGCTTGAATCCAAGGCATCATCGCACGTAATTTAGCACCAGTTTGTTCAATACCGTGTGCAGCATTTTGACGACGACGAGCTGTCATAGATGGGTAGTTCAACGCACCTTCTTGGATGAACATCTTCGCGTATTCACCAGATTGAATACGTTTTAATGCATTACGCATAGCTTCACGAGACTGTTCGTTAATTACTTCAGGACCAGTTACGTATTCACCGTACTCAGCGTTGTTAGAAACTGAGTAGTTCATGTCAGCGATACCGCCTTCGAACATCAAGTCAACGATTAACTTAAGTTCGTGTAAGCATTCGAAGTAAGCCATTTCTGGTGCATAACCAGCTTCAACCAAAGTTTCGAAGCCCATTTTAACAAGTTCAACTGCACCACCACAAAGAACTGCTTGCTCACCGAATAAGTCAGTTTCAGTTTCTTCACGGAATGAAGTTTCGATAATACCTGTACGACCACCACCTACGCCAGAAGCGTAAGAAAGTGCAACGTTACGTGCATTACCAGAAGCATCTTGGTGAATCGCAATTAGGTCAGGAACACCTGAACCACGTTGGAATTCAGAACGTACAGTGTGACCAGGAGCTTTAGGCGCAACCATGATTACGTCTAAGTCTTTACGTGGAACAACTTGGTTATATAGAACAGAGAAACCATGAGCAAATGCTAAAGTCGCGCCTTCTTTGATGTTTGGCTCAATCACGTCACGGTAAAGTTGTGATTGGAATTCATCTGGAGTCAAAATCATTACGAGGTCAGCTTGCTTAACTGCTGCTGGAACTTCAGCAACTTTAAGACCAGCGTTTTCAGCTTTCTTCCAAGAAGCTGAACCTGCACGTAAACCTACAGTTACGTCTACGCCTGAGTCTTTAAGGTTAAGTGCATGAGCATGACCTTGAGAACCGTAACCAATAATCGCAACTTTCTTGCCTTGGATGATTGATAAGTCACAGTCTTTATCGTAAAAAATTTGCATTTGTGTTCTCCGCTAAAATACTTTTAAAAAAATTAAATGGCTAAAACTTTTTCGCCACGGGCGATACCTGATACACCTGAGCGAACGACTTCAAGAATGGTGTTTTCTGCAAGCGCATCGATAAAACCATCTAATTTTTCAGTTGTCCCTGCTATTTGAATGGTATAGGTCGTTGGTGTCACGTCTACAATTTGCGCACGGAAAATATCCGCAGTGCGCTTAATTTCGGCACGTGAAGCACCTAATGCTTTTACTTTGATTAGCATGAGTTCACGTTCAATGTGTGAACCTTCTGATAAATCAACTACTTTTACCACCTCAACAAGTTTGTTGAGCTGTTTCGTAATTTGTTCGATCTTATGGTCATCGCCATAAGTCGTTAACGTCAAACGCGATAATGTCGGATCTTCGGTTGGTGCAACATTCAAAGTTTCAATGTTGTAGTTACGTTGGCTGAATAAGCCCACCAAACGAGAAAGCGCACCAGCTTCGTTTTCAACGAGTACAGAAATAATATGTCTCATTAAATGCGCTCCCCTTTAGAAATCCACATGTCACGCATAGATTGACCTGCAACCTGCATTGGATAAACGTGTTCGCTACGGTCAACCATAACGTTGATAAATACGCATTTATCATTGATGGCCATTGCTTCTGCAAGCTTAGATTCAAGTTCATCGGCATGATTAATTTGAATGCCTACATGACCATAAGCTTCCATTAACTTGGCAAAGTCAGGTAATGACTCAACATAAGAACTTGAATGACGACCTTCATAGTTCATATCTTGCCATTGTTTTACCATACCTAAAGCACGGTTATTCAAGCACAAGATTTTTACGTTCAAGCCATATTGTTTACAGGTTGAAAGTTCCTGAATACACATCTGAATTGAAGCTTCACCCGTAATACAAACAACTTGTTGGTCAGGGAAAGCAAGCTTCGCAGCCATTGCATAAGGTAAGCCAACACCCATGGTGCCAAGACCACCTGAGTTGATCCATTGACGAGGACGTTTGTACTTATAATAAAGTGCACCAAACATCTGATGTTGACCAACGTCAGAAGTAATGATGGCATCACCATTGGTTACTTTATATAAAGTTTCAACAACCTGCTGTGGCTTCATGGTGCCATCAGATGGGTTTTCATATTTCAAACCATGAACTTTGCGCCATTCATTAATTTGAGACCACCAAGCCGCAATTGCTTCAGGATTTGGTTTAGACACATTTAACTGTTTTAACTGTGCCAACATTTCTTGAAGAACAGGCTCTACTGCACCAACGATCGGAATATGCGCCATAATCGTTTTTGAAATGGTCGCAGGATCGATATCGACATGAATCACTTTTGAGTTCGGGCAGAATTTGGCTGGGTTATTTGTTACGCGGTCATCAAAACGCGCACCAATCGCCAAAATTACATCTGCATGGTGCATTGCCATATTGGCTTCGTATGTACCGTGCATGCCCAACATGCCAATAAATTGTGGATCGTCGCCCGGGAATCCGCCTAACCCCATAAGTGTGTTAGTTACCGGATAACCAAGTAAATGTGCAAGTTCGGTTAATAATGCAGAAGCATTACCTTGTACGACACCACCGCCTGTATAAATAACAGGACGTTTTGCAGTAAGTAATTCATCAATTGCTTTACGAATTTGACCAGAGTGGCCACGTGAAGGCGGTTGATATGAACGCATCTTCACTTTTTCAGGGTATTCGTAGGCAAACTTTTCTGCAGGGTTCGTCGCATCTTTAGGAATATCAACTACAACTGGACCAGGGCGCCCACTTGACGCGATATAGAATGCTTTTTTAATAATTGCAGGGATTTCACTCGCGTGACGGACCTGAAAGCTGTGTTTCACGATAGGACGTGAAATACCAACCATGTCAGTTTCCTGGAAAGCGTCTTCACCAATCAGATGTGATGCAACCTGGCCAGACAAAATCACCATTGGGATTGAGTCCATATAAGCTGTTGCAATTGGAGTTACTGTATTGGTTGCGCCCGGACCAGAAGTGACCAGTACTACGCCAGTCTTACCTGTAGCACGCGAGTAGGCATCTGCCATATGACCAGCAGCTTGCTCATGGCGCACGAGGTAATGATTGATTTTGTCTTGTTGAAATAGCGCATCATAAATATGTAATACAGCGCCGCCTGGATAACCAAAAACATGTTCAACGCCTTCGTCCGCAAGAGCACGAACGAGCATTTCACCACCAGATAAAAGTTCCAACGTGATTCACCCTAAAATTTTTATCACTATTTATGGAAGGCACAAATAGTGTTTCATTCATTGAATTGTCTGCACTGTTATAGCACACATATTGTCTAGTTTTCGTTGCAATAGAAAAATTTCTGTTTTTCAGCCGTATAAGCTGTTTTAACATTAATAAAGCATGTCTGGATATACATACTTTAGTAAAATCAATCTCTCGGCTAGAGAGAATGTCTATTACAAAACATGATATTTATTCGAAGGGTGATCGAGTAAATACATATAAAACTAGAGAAAGCATTTTTGTTGTTTCTATATACAAAGTCAAGAATAAAGAAATGGTTTTTCCATAAAAAGTTTTAGCTGTTGTTTTTTTAATCTAATATTAAGCCGTAAATTTGTTCATTCCCTCTCCATTTTTATTAAAAAAACACTCTTTTTTATATAAAACCATGCATTCTAAATTGCTTATTTATGAACTTTATTTAAATATAGTCAGTATTTTTTGGGGAACATCTAATATGAATTTATCTTATTTAAAAACAAGCTTATATACAGTAATCACCACAGCAATTTTAGTTTGCTCAACTCAAAGTCAAGCCGAGCAATATTATAAATGGGTAGATAAAAACGGCTCGACACATTACACCACGACGCCACCACCTAAGGGTGCGAAACATTTGAACAAAGTTTCAACTTACGGTACCCAGCCTTCTGTAAAGAATCCGACATCAAACCCAGAACAACCAGCTCAGACTAAAACAGATAAAGCCGTACCAGAAGCAGCTAACGCCATGCAGGAAAAAACTGCACCTGCAGTAGCAGCTCCATCTGCTGCACCCGCACCTGCTCCATCAGCTTCAGCACCACGATAAGTAAAATGAGAGTGGTGAATACTTTCACCACTCTTCTCGGATTTAAAATAAAGAAGAATAAGTTGGGAAATTTTTATAGCGCATATTAAAAGATAAAATCGTGATCTAAAAACTGACATTTTCCTCTATTTTGCGCTATGCTGTGCAGCAATCTTTCATTTCAATTTTCGTTGTATAGCTTACGTCTATGACTATTTCTCACATTGACCCAGAATATCAAGCAAACACGATTGAACCATCCGTCCAACAAGATTGGGAAAATCGTAAAGTCTTTAAAGTTGCCGACACTGTCGAAGGTAAACATCGTTACATCCTGTCAATGTTCCCTTACCCAAGTGGCAAACTGCACATGGGTCATGTGCGTAACTATACAATTGGCGATGTAATTAGCCGTTTCTATCGTTTAAAAGGCGAAACCGTACTACAACCTATGGGTTGGGACGCTTTTGGTTTGCCTGCAGAAAACGCTGCAATTGCCCATAAAGTTGCTCCGGCAAAATGGACATTTGAAAACATCGCTTATATGCGTGACCAATTAAAAAAATTAGGTTTATCTGTTGATTGGGACCGTGAATTTGCAACGTGTACACCAGAGTACTACCACTGGGAACAATGGTTGTTTGTTCAGCTTTATAAAAAAGGTTTGATCTACCGTAAACTTTCAACAGTAAACTGGGATCCGGTTGACCAAACAGTTTTGGCAAACGAACAAGTTGAAAATGGTCGCGGATGGCGTTCTGGTGCATTGGTTGAAAAACGCGATATTCCAATGTACTACTTCCGTATTACGGACTATGCACAAGAATTATTAGACGACCTAGATACCCTACAAGACGGCTGGCCTCAACAAGTGTTGACCATGCAACGTAACTGGATTGGTCGCTCTACAGGTATGGAAATTACTTTCCCATCTGCCAATACCGAAATCTATGCTGACGGCTTAACTGTGTATACAACACGTGCTGATACGCTTATGGGCGTGACATACGTTGCTGTTGCCGCAGAACACCCTCTTGCGCTTAAAGCTGCTGAAAATAACCCTGAATTAGCTGCATTTATTGAAGAATGCCGCATGGGTTCAGTTGCAGAAGCTGACTTGGCAACAGCCGAGAAAAAAGGCATGGCAACAGGCTTGTTTGTAAAACATCCTGTCACTGGTGAAGAGCTTCCTGTCTGGATCGCAAACTACGTATTAATGTCTTACGGTTCTGGCGCAGTAATGGCTGTACCAGCACATGACGAACGTGATTTTGAATTTGCGAACAAGTTCAACTTGCCAATTAAGCAAGTGATTGATGCCAAAGGCGCTGACGATGCAGACTACTCTGCAACTGAGTGGCAAGAATGGTACGGTTCTAAAGAAGGTAAACTTGTTAACTCTGGCGAGTTTGACGGTTTAGAATTCCAAGCTGCGTTTGACGCATTCCTTGCGAAATTAGAACCACAAGGTTTAGCAAACTCTAAAGTTCAATTCCGTTTACGTGACTGGGGTGTTTCTCGTCAACGTTACTGGGGTTGTCCAATTCCAATGATTAACTGTGATACTTGTGGTCAAGTCACAGTTCCAGAAGACCAACTTCCGGTTGTATTACCAACTGATGTTGTTCCAGATGGTTCAGGTAACCCGCTTAATAAAATGCCTGAATTCTATGAAACGAAATGTCCTTGCTGTGGTGGCGATGCACGCCGTGAAACAGATACATTGGATACATTCGTAGAGTCATCTTGGTACTACGCACGCTATGCATCTCCAGACTTCACTGGCGGTATGGTTAAACCTGAAGCAGCTCAAAACTGGCTTCCTGTAAACCAATATATTGGTGGTGTTGAACACGCGATTCTTCACTTACTTTATGCACGTTTCTTCCACAAATTAATGCGTGATGAAGGCGTTGTACAAGGTAATGAGCCATTTACCAACTTGTTAACTCAAGGCATGGTGCTTGCAGATACATTCTATCGTGAAGCCGAAAATGGTAAGAAAACTTGGTTCAACCCTGCTGACATCGAATTAGAACGTGATGAGAAAGGTCGCATCATTTCTGCAAAATATTCAGGTGATGGTCAAGAAGTGATTATCGGCGGACAAGAAAAAATGTCTAAGTCGAAAAATAACGGTATTGCCCCAAAAGCCATTATTGATCAATACGGCGCAGATACAGCACGTGTATTTATGATGTTTGCTGCTCCACCAGATCAATCTTTAGAGTGGTCTGATGCAGGTGTTGAAGGCGCAAACCGTTTCTTGAAACGTGTATGGCGTCTGGTAGCAAGCTTCCTTGAAAAAGGAAACGCTGCAACTGCAATCGATACGGCAAACTTGTCTAAAGACGCTCAAGATTTACGTCGTAAGACTCACGAAACGATTCAAAAAGTAAGTGATGATATTGAACGTCGTCATGCATTCAATACTGCAATTGCCGCATTAATGGAATTATTAAACGCAAGCAATAAGTTTGAAGCAAAAGATGACAACGACGTTGCTGTAGAACGTGAAGCAATCACAACATTGTTAACGTTGCTTGCTCCATTTGCTCCGCATTTAAGCCAGACTTTATTGGCTCAGTTTGGTACGGACTTAACAGAAGCAACTTTCCCTGAAGTTGATGCTTCTGCGTTAACACGCAATACCCAAACGATTGTTGTACAAGTAAATGGTAAACTTCGCGGTAAACTTGAAGTTTCTGTTGATATTTCTAAAGATGAATTATTAGCTCAAGCTAAAGCGTTACCAGAAGTTCAACAGTTCTTAACAGGACCAACCAAAAAAGAAATTGTGGTTCCAAACAAATTGGTTAACCTCGTGGTTTAATTACAGGTATTAATGAGAGGATCAAGCATGCACTTAGCCCAACGTTTAGCCGCTGTTGTTTTAACCTTAGGCCTTAGTGCAGGCTTAGTCGGGTGTGGTTTCCATTTAAAAGGAACTAACCCGACTGCGACTCCACTTGTTTATAAAAAGTTGAGCCTTGAGTTACCGGCAAAAACCGATGACTTAGAAACACAATTAAAAGTGTACTTAACAGCAAATGGCGTTCAGCTCACCAATGACAACGACGCCTATGTTCTTCATGTTTTAGAGTACACGCCTCGTCGTCAACTTCTAAATGGTAAGCTTACAGAAGTTCTATTACGTCTGACTGTGACTTTCCAAATTGAAGACCGTCAAGGGAATAAAATTACCGAGCCACGTACTTTAACCGCAGCTCGTAGTTATCAATACGACTTGGCAACTGTCAACACTGAAAACCAGCAAGAAGGTTACTTGCAACGTATTGTGATTGATGACATTGCTCAGCAAATTACTCGTCAAATTTCAGCTAATCGCTTACCAAAAGCTCAACCATAAGATTTATCTATTCTTTAGTAATGAAACTTGACTACTTACAAGCCCTTAAACGCATTCCGGAAGCTCGGGGTGCGTGGATCCTGCATGGTCAGGAACCATTACTTGAACAAAACTTACTAGATACTTTCCGTAAAAGCTGGCAGCAACAAGACATTGAAAGACAGCGCTATGATATTAGTAGTGTGAGTGACTGGAAAAATGTTTTTAATGCCCTGAACAGCTTGTCTTTATTTTCACAGCAACTTGCTATTGAAGTTCACGGCAATATCAAGCCCGATGCAAATGGTTTAAAACAGCTTAAAAGTTATATTCAGCATAATGAAACCAACCTGCTGTTAATTGTTTTACCCAAACAAGATAGCAGTAGCTTAAAGTCTGCTTTTTTCCAAGTTGTTGAAGCAAACGGCGTTGTTGTTGCTCTTACTGCAAACTATCCGCAAGACCGCCAAAGAATTTTAGCTGCTGAAGCAGAAAAGCTCGAAATTCAACTCGACAATGACGCTTGGCAGTGGCTCATGCAGCATCATGAGCACAATTTACTCGCTGCTAAAAATAGTTTGATGCGCGTAAGAGATACTTTCCCAGACCAGAAACTGATTCAAATTGAACAGTTATATGCTTGTTTGCAAGATCAGTCTCGTTACACCACTTATGATTTAAGCGATGCTTTATTAGAAGGCAATCTTGCTCAGTCTATTAAGATTTTCCAATATTTAATTGGTTCGGGTGAACCAGAAAGTCTGATCTTATGGACATTAAGTAAAGAAATGCGTTTATTAATGCAGTTGTTTGAACAGCCACACAATGCATTGCAACTCGGTATTTGGAAAACCAAAGTTAGCTTATACCAACAAGCTTTAAGAAGACTCAATCCACAGCAATTTTTGGGATGGTCTGCTCTACTCTTGCAAATCGATGCGGCAATTAAAGGCATGTCGAATGAAAATGCCGAACATTTAATGCAACAAGCGATTGCCGAGTTGTGTGGGAAAACATTATTTATACAATAGAGCGGCCAAATCCTTTGTCTGCTTTGTTGAAATATCATAAAAATTCACGTTTTATCCTCAATTGACTCTTATACTAATTAAAATTTTAGACTTTTCGACCTCTCGCCATGCCAAAAATAAAGCCCATTAAACTCGTTATTATTGTCGTCTGTATAGCCGTTATTGCTGCATTAGCTTGGAAGTTTTTTAAACCTAAACAGCAGCAGCCTCAATATATTACAGCTGAGGTAACTCGCGGAGATATTGAGAATAATGTACTTGCAACCGGTACGCTTGATGCAACCAAGCTCATTAGTGTCGGTGCTCAGGTATCCGGTCAGGTTAAAAAGATGTATGTGCAGCTTGGTGATCAAGTGAAACAAGGTCAACTTATTGCACAAATTGACTCAACCACCCAAGAAAACAGTTTAAAAACATCTGATGCCAATATTAAAAACTTAGAGGCACAGCGCCTTCAACAAGTGGCATCTTTAAATGAAAAGCAACTCGAATATCGTCGTCAGCAACAAATGTATGCTCAAGATGCGACACCTCGTGCAGATTTAGAGTCAGCTGAAGCTGCTTATAAAACAGCCCAAGCACAAGTCAAAGCATTAGATGCACAAATCGAGTCTGCGAAAGTTACTCGTTCAACAGCACAAACAAATATTGGTTATACCCGTATTGTTGCGCCAACTGATGGTACCGTTGTTGCGATTGTGACTGAAGAAGGCCAAACCGTAAACGCGAACCAAAGTGCTCCAACGATCGTTAAGATTGCAAAACTGCAAAATATGACGATTAAAGCGCAGGTAAGTGAAGCGGATATCATGCGAGTAGAAAAAGGTCAAAAAGTCTACTTCACTACTTTAGGCGATGACAGTAAGCGTTATGCGACATTACGTCAGATTGAGCCAGCACCAGATTCAATTTCTAGTGAGTCAAACAGTACTACAAGTTCAACCAGTAGCTCAGCTGTCTACTACAACGCTTTATTCGACGTTCCAAATACAGATGGCAAATTGCGTATTGATATGACTGCTCAAGTTTATATCGTATTAGATTCAGCAAAAAATGCCTTACTGGTTCCATCTTCTGCCTTAAGTAGCAAACAATTTTCTGGTCAGAAAAAACCTGGTCAGTCAGCAGATAAAGCGGCTTCAACTCCAAATGCCGAAAGAAAACATTCAGGTAATGGTGCCCGTTTAGAACGCTTAAACTTAACTCCTGAACAAAAACAACTTATTGAACAAGGTAAAGCAACCTTGAGCGTAGTTCGTGTTTTACAAGCAGATGGCACAACTAAACCAACACAAATTTTGGTAGGTATTAATAACCGTGTAAATGCACAAGTACTTGCCGGATTAAAACAAGGTGATCAAGTTGTAATTGCGGATAGTTCAGAAAACTCTGCTGCCTCTGCAAATAGTGGCAATAACCGTCGCCGTAATGGTCCAATGGGAATGTAAGCATGACAAAACAAGCTTTGCTTGAAGTCAGCAATCTGGTCCGGGAATTCCCTGCTGGCGAAAGCACGATTCAAATTTTAAAAGGCATTGACCTGACCATTTATGAAGGTGAACTGGTTGCGATTGTCGGCCAGTCTGGTTCTGGTAAATCAACGCTCATGAATATTTTGGGCTGTCTGGATCGCCCAACAAGTGGTAGTTACAAGGTTAATGGTCAAGAAACCGGTAAGCTAGAACCTGACCAGTTGGCCCAATTACGCCGTGAATATTTTGGCTTTATTTTCCAGCGCTATCACTTACTTGGTGACTTGTCAGCCGAAGGTAACGTTGAAGTTCCGGCTGTTTATGCAGGTGTTACACCTTCAGATCGTAAACAGCGTGCAACTGCCTTACTTACCGAGTTAGGTTTAGGCACAAAAACACAAAACCGACCAAGCCAACTTTCAGGTGGTCAACAGCAACGTGTTTCAATTGCCCGTGCTTTAATGAATGGTGGTGATGTAATTTTAGCCGATGAGCCAACAGGTGCACTCGACTCACATAGTGGTATTGAGGTAATGCGAATTTTGCGTGAACTCAATGCGGCTGGCCACACCATTATTTTGGTCACGCACGATATGCAAGTTGCGAAAAATGCAACGCGTATTATCGAAATTAGTGACGGAGAAATTATTAGTGACCGTCCTAATGTTCCAGACCAATCTACAGAAGAAGTTAAATCTGACCCCGATGCTGCCCCTGCTCTACAAAATAAGCAGAAAAAAGGTAAAAGCATTTCAGCTTGGCGTTCAACTTTAGACCGCTTATCTGAGGCGTTCCAAATGGCATTGCTGTCTATGAATGCCCACCGTATGCGTACCTTTTTAACCATGCTCGGGATTATTATTGGTATTGCATCTGTCGTAACGGTGGTCGCACTGGGTAATGGTTCACAAAAGCAGATTTTGGAAAATATTAGCGGCCTCGGTACTAACACAATTACCGTATTCCAAGGGCGTGGTTTTGGTGATAACTCCAAGACGGCCAATTTTAAAACATTGGTACCTGCCGATGCCGATGCATTAATGACGCAGCCTTATGTGAGTGCGGTCAGCCCAATGGTCAGCACATCCAAAACTATGCGTTATCAACAAAATGAAGCGAACGCGACCATTAATGGCGTAAGTAACGATTTTTTTGATGTAAAAGGTCTGGTTTTTAAAGATGGTCAAACTTTTGATCAACGTAGTGTACGTGACCGTTCACAAGATGTAGTGATTGACACGAATACGCAAAAACAATTCTTTAGTGATGGTACTAACCCAATCGGGCAAGTGGTCTTACTAGGTAGTGTGCCGGCTCGTATTATCGGCATTGTCGAACCTCAGACCAGTAGTATGGGCTCAGATGATACGCTTAATGTGTATATGCCATATACCACGGTCATGAGCCGTATGTTAGGTCAGGCACATGTCCGTAATATTGTTGTACGTATTAATGATAAATACTCGACCAGCGCTGCTGAAAACGCCATCGTTAATTTATTAACGCAGAGACATGGTGCCCAAGATATTTTCACTATGAACAGTGACAGTATCCGTCAAACCATTGAGAAAACAACCAGCACCATGACCCTTCTGGTCTCAGCAATTGCGGTCATTTCTCTGGTAGTTGGTGGTATTGGTGTAATGAACATTATGTTGGTTTCGGTAACTGAACGTACGCAAGAAATTGGTGTACGTATGGCTGTCGGTGCTCGACAAAGTGATATTTTGCAACAGTTCCTAATTGAAGCAATTTTAGTGTGTTTAATTGGTGGTGTTCTCGGCGTATTACTTTCGCTGGGGTTAGGACAACTTATTAACAAAGTAGCCGCAGGTAATTTTGCAGTGGCATATTCAACGACTTCGATTGTGGCAGCATTTGTTTGCTCAACACTGATTGGTGTCGTATTCGGTTTCTTGCCTGCCAAAAATGCCGCAAAACTTGACCCTGTTGCAGCACTATCACGAGAATAAGGAAAATTGCATGTCTTTTTCAATGACTAAACTTAGCGCAGCACTTCTCCTCAGCAGTTCTCTTGTGGGATGTGCAGCAATGGTTAAAACGCCTTACCAAGCACCGTCTGTACAGGTTCCGGGTAGTTTTCAGTACGATACGACTAAAACTAAAACAGCATCAGTTGAACAATACTCTGACCGTTGGTGGACACTGTTTGGAGATGCACAGCTCAACCAACTCGTAAACAACGTATTAGAGCGTAATAGCGATTTAGCTGTAGCGGGAATTACCTTAAAGCAAGCTCGCTTGAAAGCTGATTTAACTGCAAATCAACAAGGCTTGCGTACCAATTCAAAAGTTTCTACAGGTCATAGTTTCGATTTAAATTCAGGTGATGACAGCTCAGCAGGACTTTCGCTAAGTGCAGGCGTAAGTTATGAACTTGATTTGTTTGGCAAGCTTGCTCGTCAAACCGAAGCAAGTAAATGGGAAGCTTTAGCGACTGAACAAGACTTACAGTCTACAGGTCAAAGTCTGATTGCCACTACAGCGAAACTCTACTGGCAACTGGGCTACTTAAATGAACGTTATGCAACTGCACAGCAGAGCTTAGCCACTTCACAAAAGCTTTATCAGTTAGTTCAAACTCAGTATAAAGCAGGTGCAGTTTCAGGCTTAGACCTTACGCAAGCCGAGCAGTCTGTTCAAAGCCAAAAAGCAAGTTTAAGCCAAATTGAACAACAGCTTGTGGAAACACGTACAGCCATTGCAGTGTTATTGCATGAGCCAGTACAGCAACTCAACATCCAAGAACCACAGCGTTTACCACGTACAGCGCTTCCTGCTATTGGTGCAGGTTTACCGGCGGATATTTTGTCACGCCGCCCTGACTTGCAAGCAGCCGAGCTTCGTTTAAGAAAGGCTCTGGCAACCAAAGATGCGACCAAAGCAAGTTACTATCCGTCTATTAGCTTAACCAGTAGTTTAGGTTCAAGCAGCACATCGTTAACCGAGTTATTACGCAACCCTGCCCTCACGCTTGGGGCAAGTTTGAGTTTGCCATTTTTGCAATATAACGATATGAAAAAAGATATCGCGATTAGTAATCTTGATTATGAAAAAGCGATTATTCAATATCGCCAAACGCTTTATCAGGCTTTTGCTGATGTAGAAAATGCGTTATCAAGCCGTACAGAACTCGACAAACAAGTAGAACTGCAAGAGCGTAATCTTCAACTTGCAGAAAAAACCGAACGTTTAACCGAAGTACGTTACCGTTATGGCGCTGTTGCGTTAAAAACACTTCTCGATGCCCAGCAAACAACACGTACTGCGCGCTTGAGTCTTGTTGAAACCAAACAAAGCCAATACAACGCTTATGTCACCCTCATGCAGGCATTAGGTGGTTCACCTGTAAAAGAATTGCCACAATAACTTGCGCCCAGTAAAAAGCCGTAGTCCTTCAACTACGGCTTTTTTTTATTTGAATAAATCTTAAGACTTATTCATCATCCATCATAGATTGGCTCATACCGACAGTATTGAAACCAGCGTCTACATATAGAATTTCACCAGTAATACCTGAAGCCCAAGGTGAGCATAGGAATAACGCTGCGTTACCCACTTCTTCAATGGTTACGTTACGTTTTAATGGTGCAACTTTTTCGTTAGCATCTAACATTTTACGGAAAGATTTAATACCAGAAGCAGCTAAAGTACGGATTGGACCCGCAGAAATCGCGTTTACACGGATACCATCAACACCTAAGCTTGATGCTAAGTAACGAACACCAGCTTCTAAAGAAGCTTTTGCCATACCCATTACGTTGTAGTTAGGCATAACGCGCTCAGAACCTTGGTAAGTCAAAGTTAATAAACAACCTTGGCGAGCTTGTAATAAAGGTTTTGCAGCACGAGCCATTGCAACAAAGCTGTATGCGCTAATGTCATGAGCAATTTTAAAACCGTCACGGTCAGTCACGTCAGTAAAGTCACCGTCAAGCGTGTGTGCAGGTGCAAAACCGATTGAATGTACAACACCATCTACGCCGTCCCAATGTTTTGCAAGTTCCGCAAATGCATTATCAATTTCAGCATCAACGGCAACATCACATGGAAACACAAGTTTAGAACCGAATTGCTCAGCAAACTCATCTACACGTTTTTTTAATTTTTCGTTTGGATAAGTAAATGCAAGCTCAGCACCTTCACGGTGTAATGCTTGTGCAATACCATAAGCAATTGATAATTTACTAGCAACGCCTGCAATCAAAAAGCGTTTACCTGCTAAAAGTCCTTGTGTCATGCCGATCTCACTCAAAACAATTTCCAGCATAATGCCAATATTCAACATTTTTCGAAATTGCATAATGCATCTTTTTTCAAAAATCGCACGAAAAAAAATCGCCCCTACATAGGAGCGACTTTTTATCATCTCATTTTTAGTCATCAGACAATAAGCCAAGTAGACGTAAGAACGAGATATACATCCAAACTAAAGTTGCAAGTAAGGCAATACCACACAACCATTCCATGAATTTTGGAGCACGGTATGCTGCATTGGTTTCGATCAAGTCAAAATCTAAAATCAGGTTAAGTGAAGCAATGACTGCAACAAATGCAGCAAAACCAATACCCAACCAGTTGCTTTCAAAAATATAAGGAATGCTTGAACCAAACGCTAAACGCATCACCATCTGTACAATAAATACAATAAAGATTGCTAGAGATGCCGAAATTACAACTGATTTGAACTTTTCGGTTGCACGTATAATTTGGAACTTATATAGACCAAACATCACTAAAGTGGTAACGAAAGTTGCTAATAAGGCTTGAAGCGGAACGCCCGGATATTTCAACTGGAAAGTAAAAGAAATACCTCCAATAAATGCCCCTTCGAATAAAGCATAAGGAATTGCTAAAGTTGGCGCAGTCGTTGGTTTAAACGTTGTGATTAAAGCTAAAACCAAGCCACCAATTGCACCCACAATTGAAGCTGCGTAAGCAATACCAACATTTGCAGTAAAGGCTGCATAGAAAAATAAAGCGACACCCACTGCAGCAGCAATGATAGTCAACATCACAGATTTTTGAATCGCACCTTGCACGGTCATTGGTTGACTGTAGTCACTGACCGTTTCAACGCGAGTCAGTATCGGGTTATTACTTTGCATAAATGCTCTCTTTTTATAATAAATAAACTTAAAACATCATTTTAAGCAAAATGAATATGAAAGCCAAATTACCCCTTGGTATTATTGTAACCATGTCTTATAAGCAATAAAAAAGGAGGCTACTGCCCCCTTTCATATGACTTGAACAACGTAATCAATCTTTACCATCAGTGTTCATAATGAAAAAATATTCGCGGTAGTATTTCAACTCTGAAATTGAATCGCGAATGTCATCCATAGCTAAATGTGATGCATTCTTTTTCAGACCGCTCATAATTTCAGGGCGCCAGCGTTTTGAGAGTTCTTTGATCGTAGACACATCGAGATTACGATAGTGGAAATACTGCTCTAGTTCAGGCATAAGACGATGCAAGAAACGGCGATCCTGACAAATCGAGTTACCACACATTGGTGAAACTTTTGGATTTACCCACTTTTTTAAGAATTCTAAAGTCTGTAACTCAGCATCACGAGCTGTCAATTTACTACGACGAACTCGTTCAATTAAACCTGACTGGCCATGCTGACGCGTATTCCACTCATCCATTGCATTTAAAATACGATCAGGTTGATGAATAGCCAAAACCGGACCTTCGGCAAGTACATTTAAATGATCATCTGTAATAATTGTTGCGATTTCAATAATCTGGTCGTTGTCGGTATCCAAACCGGTCATTTCCAGATCAATCCAAATTAATCGTGTATTTAAAGTACTGCTCATGTATGTACGTTCTAAAATGCCGTAAAAACATCAATAGTAGCAAATTTCTTGCTTCTGCGCTGTAATTCCATACCAGCTTCGTGCTATTTTTGCGGTCTTCAAACAATGGTTTTTTTGGGATATGAATGGCTCTAATTCGTAAGCGTCGTTTAACTGAGCAACAGCAACGTCGTATTGAAAAACAGCATAAAACTCGCCAAGAAGAAGTCGATACTTCACAAGATCTAGATGGGCTGGTTGTGCAGCACTATGGCCGTCAACTTGAAGTACAGGCACTTTCTGTACCCGAGCATCACCCAGAAAAACCTCAAGTTGCCGAAGGCGAACCAGAACCATTTTGGAAACCGATTGAACTAAAAAGTATTTGGCGTTGCCACACTCGTACAAATCTTGAATTACTAGTCACGGGTGACAGAGTGAAGTGGCAAGCAGACCCTAACACAGGCTTAGGGATTATTACTGCAATTCACCCTCGTACTTCATTACTTACTCGTCCAGATCGCTATCATAAAGTAAAGCCTGTAGCAGCCAATATTAGTTTAATCGTTATTGTTTTTGCTCCGCTTCCAGAACCGGCACCGACTTTAATTGATCGCTATTTAGTAGCATGTGCAGATGCAAATATTCCTGCTCTTCTAGTACTAAATAAATCGGATTTACTCACTGAAAATGATCCGATTCTCGACATGCTCAAAGAGTATGAAAATTTAGGTTATGAAGTCATTATTTGTCATTCTAAAGGTGATATTTCAGCATTATCTCAACGACTTGATGGTGAGACAGTAGCTTTTGTAGGCCAGTCAGGTGTTGGTAAAAGCTCACTTATTAATGTGCTCATTCCAGATGCCGAGCAGAAAACCAATATCATTTCTGAAAACTCGGCACTTGGACAACACACCACGACTTCTACGCGCTTAATCAACTTTGGTAAAAATGGCGCCTTAATTGATTCGCCGGGAATTCGCGAGTTTGGGCTTTGGCATCTCGATTTAGATAAAATTCGTATGGGTTTTCCTGAAATTGAAGCGCATTTAGGTTCATGTCAGTTCCGTAACTGCACGCATACTCATGAAAAGAACTGTGGCTTAAAACAGGCTGTTGAAGCAGGTGAAATTTTGCCGCGACGCTTAGATAGCTTCTTACGTTTAATCGACGAGATTCAAGAAGCGCAGCAAAAAAACTAATTTTCTACCCCTTTTGCCCTTGAAGTGGTGATTTTGATCACCATCTATATACGCTATACTCTAGGTCAATTTTGTTTTTAATTTTTTTAGGTGACTTGTGGAACGCTGGTTAGAGTTTATGGGGAATCACCCCATTTTGTTTGGTACACTCGGAGTCTTGATCGTATTGTTCTTCATTTTTGAAGGTCAACGTAACGGTCGTAAAATTTCTCCACAGTCGCTTGGTATTTTAGTGAAAGCGAAAAATGCTCTTTTGATTGACTTACGCGATAGCAAAGACTTCCGCGAAGGTCACATTAGTGGTAGCCGCAATATTCCTTATAGCCAAATTGCAAGTCATGCTGATGAATTAAAAGCAAGTGACCGTCCATTGGTATTTATTTGCAACCTAGGGCAAGTTGCTGGTAGCGCTTTACAGAAAGTTGCTCACCATGACAGCTATCGCCTTGATGGTGGTATCAGTAACTGGAAAGCTCAAGGCTTACCTCTCGTTAAAAGCAAACCAAAAGCTTAAGGAGAATTGTTATGGCAGCAAATGTCATTGTTTACTCAACTTCTGTATGCCCGTACTGCGTTCGCGCGAAACAATTACTTGAGCGTAAAGGTGTTGCTTACAAAGAAGTAAATCTTTCTGTTGAGGCACCAGAAGTACGTGCTGAATTAATGCAACGTACAAATCATCGTACTGTTCCACAAATTTTTATTAATGATCAGTTTATCGGTGGTTTTGACCAACTTTATGCTTTAGAGCGTGAAGGTAAACTCGACGAATTATTGGCTTAACATCGCATCCATATTAAGGAAAAAACAATGAGCGAAGAACAACAAGTTCAACCACAATTAGCTTTAGAGCGTATTTATACAAAAGATATTTCTTTTGAGGTTCCAGGGGCACAAGTTTTTACTAAACAATGGCAACCTGAACTTAACATCAATCTTTCTTCTGCTGCTGAAAAGATTGACCCAACTCACTTTGAAGTATCTTTAAAAGTTGTGGTTAAAGCCAATAACGACAATGAAACAGCATTCATCGTAGATGTAACTCAATCTGGTATTTTCTTAATCGATAATATCGAAGAAGACCGCTTACCTTACATTTTGGGTGCATACTGCCCGAACATTTTGTTCCCGTTCCTACGTGAAGCTGTAAACGACTTAGTTACTAAGGGTAGCTTCCCACAATTACTTCTTACTCCAATCAACTTTGATGCAGAGTTCGAAGCAAATATGGAACGTGCTCAAGCTGCTGCTGTTGAAGGTCAAGCTTAATTTTATAGCTTGCTCTCAACTCAAAAAACCGCGTAATTCGCGGTTTTTTTATACGTGCTATTTGGCACACTCTATCTTTCAAATGGATGAAGCTGAATAGAAGGAAACTGAAACCCGCGGCAAGACTGCTCGGAACGCCATGCGACCGTTAAAATCATGTTACCTGAGATAAAGTTTTGATAAGCAAATGTTCCAATAAGTTCATGCGAACATAATCCGCCATGATTTGTAGGGTGTGCTTGAGTGTTTAAAGTATTTAAATCTAAACGTATACCAAGGCCCGATGCTTTTAAAACAGCTTCTTTAGTGGTCCAGACTTTAAACCAATACTCTTTATCTTGTTCTAGATTTTGCCATGTTGCATATTCATCAGTATGAAAAGCATGTTGTGCCAAACTATCTAAACGTACTTTACGGTCAAGTTCTTCAACATCTATACCAATATCTTTAACTCGCTCACTTAGCGCTAAAGCATAATATTGTTGGCTATGTGAATGGTTAAAATGCAACGTATGATTTAACAAATAAGGTTTGCCATACTCATGTTTAGCAAATAATAAATCTTCTGGATTTACATTTAGCTTTTGAGCTAATAAATTATTTTTAGTGTGCTGTATTTGCTGCTTTTTATAATTATTAAATGTACGAAAGTCAGGAAAGTCTTGCTGTTCTTGTTTTAAAAACTCATTGAGCTTTCCTATATAAACTTCAATTTTCCTATCATTCATTTTTTTAAATCCATCTAATTAAGGATTAAAGCTAATATAAAAATACCAATAACTTATTAAACCATATAATAAAAAGCCCAAAGAATACTTTGGGCTTTTTTACGTTTATACAGATTAACGATTAAATTTCTTTTCCGCTTTTTTGAATTTCTGAATATAACGACGACGGCGCGCAGCTGTACGTTCATCAACTTGACTCTTACGACCTTCAAACGGGTTTTCAGAAGTTTTAAAGTCAATACGAACTGGCGTACCTTCAAGTTTATACACTTTACGGAACACGTTTTCTAAGTAACGACGGTAGTCCGCAGGTGTCTTATCAACCTTGTTACCATGAATCACAATAGTCGGTGGGTTTTGTCCACCCATATGCGCATAACGCATTTTGATACGGCGACCACTAATCATTGGCGGTTGGTGAGCTTCTGTCGCATCACTCAAAATTTGAGTTAATTTTGCTGGTGAAACTTTTAAATTTGCAGACTCATAAGCACGGTGTATAGAAGGATATAACTCACCTACCCCTGTTCCATGTAAAGCAGAAATTAAGTGAATTTTTGCCCAAGGAATGAAGTCAAAACGACGTTCAACGTCAAGCTTACATTGTTTACGGTCGTACTCGCTCATGTTGTCCCATTTGTTAATGGCGATCACCATGGCACGACCAGCTTCAAGCGCATAGCCAATTAAATGTAAGTCTTGCTCAACAATACCTTCACGTGCATCAACGACAACCACTACAACGTGAGCATCTTTCATTGCCTGTAAAGTTTTCACAATTGAGAACTTCTCAATCATTTCATCAACTTTACCTTTACGACGTACACCCGCTGTATCAATTAAAGTGTATTTACGGCCTTCACGTTCAAAAGGAATGTAAATAGAATCACGAGTTGTACCCGGTTGGTCAAATGCCACTACACGGTCTTCACCAAGTAAACGGTTTACCAACGTTGATTTACCCACGTTTGGACGACCAATAATGGCTAAACGTAAACCAGTATCTTTATCATGCTCTTCTGGGTTTTCATCTTCAGGAACATCTTGAAGCACATCTTCAAGCATTTGCTGAACGCCACGACCATGACTCGCTGCAACTTGTAATGGTTCACCCATACCAAGTTTATAGAACTCAACTAAAGCAGCTTCAGCATGTACACCATCTACCTTGTTCGCAACAAGATAAATTTTCTTGCCTAACGTACGAAGTTCACGAGCGATTTGTTCATCAGAAGCTAACAATCCGGCACGTGCATCAACCACAAAAATAATAATATCTGCTTCGTTGATGGCTGTTTTTGACTGCTCGGCCATGTAGTTATCGATACCGCCTTCACTTTCACCGATACCACCCGTATCAACAACAATGAAAGACTTATTTTGATAAGTCGCATCACCATATTTACGGTCACGAGTCAGACCCGCGAAGTCGGCTACAAGTGCATCACGACTCTTGGTAATCTGGTTAAATAACGTTGATTTTCCGACATTCGGACGACCAATGAGCGCAATAACGGGTTTCATACAATAACCTTAATTCAAGCCCAGCCATATCTCATGGCATGAGCATTAGAAACAGTACAGGAGATATATTTTAAGGTCAGATATGACCATAATAAAAGACGGGGCTTTGAACTGATTTAATTCAAACACCCCGATATTTTTTAACAGCGTAATTTGTTAAGCGGCTATTTTAGCACAAGCGAACAAAATTAACGATTCTGCCAAATACTTAAATCGCCTTTTCGGGTCGAAACGTAGAGTTGATTCTCAATAACACGTAAAGTATTGACCTCACCACTTGTTTTAGAACGACCTACCAATTTACCAGTTGCTGGGTCGATCAGGTGTAAAACACCATCCAAATCGCCAACAATAAGGTCCGATCCCAACACAACAGGGTTACTTAAATGACGATTCAACAAACTATCATTTTCCCAAAGCTTCTCGCCTGTAGATAAATCATAAGCAGTCAACTTGCCATCAGTTGATGAAACAAATACTTTATTGTCATAAACTTCTGGACGTTTGGTGCTGCTTGAATCTTCACTCCAAACTACGCGTTGAGAAGCCAAATCAGTCACTGTGACTTGACCTTGGAAGCTGGTTGTAACCATAAGTTGGCCTGCAACAACCGGATCACCATCAATATCAATTAGACGTTGAATATCAGAACGACCTTCACTTACCGCAACACGACGTTGGAAACGTGGAATACCACTGATCGTATCAATTGCATAAACATATGCATTTGCAGAAGCAATTAAAACAGTACGTGGGTCAAGACTTACTGGCGATGGTTGACCGCGTAAACTGAACTGAACGTTTGGCAATTTGTATGCCCAAACTTGTTGTCCTGATGACGCATCATGTGCAAATACAGTACCGTCGTTTGCGATCGTAATCACACGTCCAGATTGAACTAAAGAAGGACTTAATAATGCACCAGATAATTGTGCAGTCCATTTTTGTTCACCTGTCGCTTGATCTAAAGCAAATAATTGACCTTTGCTGTTACCCACAACAACAATACCTTCAGCTGCTTCAACACCAGAGCTTAAGCCCAATTTACTAACTTTTTTCTCCCAAAGACGTTGTTTACCACGGTATGCAGCAACTTCACCTTTAGGGTCAAGGGTAAAAACAACACCTTCGCTAGCGTCAAGTTGTAAACGTAATGGATCTGCCTTATTCGTAGAAGAAACACTGCGTGAAAACACGGGCACCAAACTCTTATTTGACTCAGTCAATTTCGGTAGTGGATTTGGTTTTGCTTCTTTTACTTTGTTGCTAGAACATCCGACCAATACAGCCGATGCGATTGCAATTGCCAAAGGCAGTTTGAATTTCTGATTCATTAAGACTCTTCCACCTGTGTTTCCAAAATTGGGCGCTCAATCTGTGGATCTTCAACTAAAACGCCAACACTTTCGAGTTTAATTTGTAAAATTTGTCGCTCTTGTTTACGTTCCAGTAACGAATCCCATGCAGCTTGATATGCTTTTTTAGCAGAATCAATATCTTTCTTAGCAACAAAGATATCACCACGTAACTCTTCTACTGTTGCTTTAAATGCCGGATCGACATTACCAGACAGGGTTTTTAGAGCTTCATCATATTTGTTTTGCGCTAATTGTGCATCTGCTAAACGCAATTTTACAACCTGAATCAGTCCTTCATCTTTTACTTTTGAGTTTTCAACTTTTTTCAAAGCTTTTTCAGCAGCAGCATAATCTTGTTTTTCATATGCAAGCTTTGCTAATACAAATTGAGTTTGTATCGCCTGAACTGAATCAATATCGTCTTTTACAAGTTTATCTGCCGATGCTGTTATTGAAGCTAAAGCATTTGGATTATCGGCTGTTGCATTTGCTTCATCCATTAACTGCTGTACTTTTGCAGTTTCTGTCTGACTTGTTGCAAGGTTTCTTTTTTGCCAATATTCCCACCCGAAAAAGGCAATCAATGCAATGAGAATCCCGCTAATCATGGCAGAACCATATTTTTTGGCGAACGACTTTAAGCTGTCGAATTGTTCTTCATCACTTAAGCTCATGTGATTGTCCTTTTCCAGATGTTTCAGTTTATTTTGTAAATTTTTCAATTAAGAATGGTACGAGTTCAGCTAGTGCAACTTGTGTCTGCTCAGCTGTTGCCAACTCTTTGATAGCAAGCTGCTGTGCTTCCCATTCACGTTCACCCAAAATCATGGCGTAAACGGCCCCAGCCTGATCAGCCTTTTTCATCTGACTCTTCATGCTACCCTGTGAACCTGTTTTAATACGAATATTACTATTCGCAGCTTCTAACTGATCACGTAATTGTTCTGCCAAAACCAATGCTTTAGCTTGATAAGCTGGCTCTGCTACCAAGAAAACTTCACAATCACGTACAATTTCAGCTTTTTCAACTTGCTCAATCAGAAGCAATAAACGCTCCATCCCCATACCGAAGCCAACAGCGGGTACAGATTGGTCTGCCTTACCTTTTAGCTGACCAACCAAGCCATCATAGCGACCGCCACCACACACTGTACCTTGCGACCCAAGTGCTGTTGTTGTCCATTCAAAAACAGTTTTATTGTAGTAATCTAAACCACGAACCAGTTTTTGATTAATTACAAATTTAACGCCAGCAGCAGTCAAATAATCTTGTAATTGCTGGAAGTGGTTTAGACTGTCTTCTTTTAAAAAGTCATTTAATTTCGGCGCATTTTCCAAAATTTTCTGAGTCGATTCAATTTTAGAATCTAAAATACGTAATGGGTTTGTTGTTAAACGGCGCTGTGAATCTTCATCCAAAGCATCTTTATGTTCATTTAAGAAGGCAACCAAAGCATTACGATATTCTGTACGTTCATCTTTTTCACCTAAAGTATTCAGCTCAAGTTGAACCATATGCGCAACGCCCATACGCTTCCATAACCGAGCTGTCATTAAGATAACTTCAGCTTCAATATCAGGAGTTGCCACACCAAAAGTTTCCACACCAAACTGATGGAACTGGCGGTAACGGCCTTTTTGTGGTTTTTCATAACGGAACATAGGTCCCATATACCACACACGTGGCGTAGCACCACGCAACAAGTTATGTTCAACCAACGCGCGAACACAGCCCGCTGTTCCTTCCGGACGTAAAGTCAGTGACTCAGGTGGGTTTCCTTTATCGAAGAAGGTGTACATTTCTTTTTCTACGATATCGGTCGCATCACCAATAGCACGTTTAAACAGTCCCGTTTGTTCAACGATCGGCAAACGAATTTGTTGGTAACCATAAGCATCCATTAACGATGCTAAATGCTGCTCGAGACGTCTCCACGCTGCTGTTTGCGTTGGTAAAACGTCATTAAAACCTTTGATTGCGACAATTGAACTCATGATGAACTACGAATAATTTCTTTAGATTTAGCTTCTTCAAGCTCTTGAACACGTTGACGAACCATAGTTTCGATTTCATCAACCAATTGATTGGTATCAATTAAATGGCTTTTCTCACCATTACGATAAACCAGTGAACGAGGCGCAGCCCCAACAACCCCGATATCTGCTTCTTTTGCTTCACCTGGGCCATTTACCTTACAACCAATAACTGAAACATCCATTGGCGTACGTATATCTTCTAGGCGCTCTTCTAAGGCTTGCATCACCTGAATCACGTTAAATTCTTGGCGAGAACAACTTGGACAAGCAATAAAGTTAATACCGTTAGAACGTAGGCCAAGCGATTTCAAGATGTCAAAACCGATCTTGATTTCATCTTCTGGTTCAGCAGCAAGCGAAATACGCATGGTATCGCCAATACCTTCCATCAATAATCCACCAAGAGCAATCGCTGATTTCACAGTACCTGTACGGTAAATACCAGCTTCAGTCACACCAAGGTGCAATGGATTGTCGATTTGCTGAGAAAGCAAACGATAAGCATCCATGGTTAAAAACACATTTGATGCTTTTACGCTGACTTTAAACTCATGGAAATCTAGACGGTCTAAAATATCGATATGACGTAAAGCTGACTCAAGAAGTGCCTGCCCTGTAGGCTCGCCATATTTTTTCTGTAAATCTTTTTCTAGAGAACCCGCATTCACACCAATACGCATAGAAATCCCGTGATGACGTGCCGCAGCCACAACTTCACGAACTTTCTGATCTGAACCGATATTGCCCGGGTTAATACGCAAGCAGTCCGCACCATAATCTGCAACTGCCAAAGCAATTCTATGGTCAAAATGGATATCAGCTACTAATGGAACTGAAACACGCTTACGGATTGCACCAAAGGCTTCAGCAGCTTCCATAGAAGGCACTGAAACACGCATAATATCTGCACCTGCATCAACACAACGCTCAATCTGAGCCACAGTTGCGTCAACATCGCAAGTTTCGGTATTTGTCATACTTTGCACACTAATAGGTGCATCGCCACCGACATAGACCGAACCAACACGGATTTTACGTGTTGGTCGACGTTTAATTGGGTTCTCTATCATTGTATCGCTCAACTCATGGTATTAGCGGGATAAACGGAATTCAGCTTTACCGTTTACCGTATATGGAGACAATGAAATCTGTTCTTGGTTTAGACTTAATGACACAGCTGTTGCATCATCAAGACGAATCTGGAATGGAGACTCACCATTTAAGGTTAAAGTCGATGCCTGACGACCCGTCGCTAAAACCTTCCCTGTTGCATCTACAATATGAACAGAAGTTGGACGGTTAAAGTTTAACACCAATTGATCACCCACTGTTGCAGAGGTATTCCCTTTCATAGGTAAAACTTCAACATTAGACTGATTTGCTTTTGGCACATCAGCTTCTTCTTTGTTTGAGGTCCATTTTTGGACACCCATCACAATTAATGACACGACAGCAATAATCAAAATCGCAAGCAGTGCGCGCTTTAACCATTTTTTGTTACGATCACTATTAGAACCCGGTAATTTACCCATGATTTTAATTGGTGAGTTGTTTAACGCATGATTTGGCAAAAGCCCAGTATCGTTTGCATAAATCTCATCAAAACGCTGGATAATTGCAGTTGCATCAGTATTTAAATACTTCGCATAAGAACGATAATAGCCTTTGATAAAAGTCGCTTCTGGCAAAGATTTATAATCGTCTTGCTCTAACGCATTAAGCGTTTTAAGCGGCATATTTAAATCTGAAGATACTTGCTCTAATTCTTTTTTCTGAGAAACACGAATTTGACGTAAATACTCACCAGGACGTTGAATATTTCCTAAAGCAGAAGTCGGTAAGCTTGAGCCAGTTGGCTGCTGTGAATTAGGATTTATTTCCATACGGCCTCAGTACTATACTGTAATTGCAAATAACGTTGATATTCTGGACTTTCCGGGAATAAAGCACGTAACTGGTTTACTAAAACTTGCATTCCCATTTTATCCGCATTGGCTCGAGCCACTCTTAAACCAATCCAAAGTGCGCGAGCACCCTGATTTTTCTGCCCCACTGTACGAACGTATTGTTCATACATTTGTGTAGCAGCCGGAATCTGCTGCTGCAAATAAAAAATTTCTGCTAACTCTAACATTGAAATGTAAGAATCGCGGTTAGCAAGGAGTGCTTGTTTGAATGTTTTTTCAGCACTCGCAATATCACCTAATTTTAAATAAATCCGCCCTAGATTTTCTAAGGCTTGATAGCGTTGATCATAACCTAATGTTGCACCAGCAATACGGAATTGCTCAATGGCATCATTATAACGCTCCATTTGGTACAAATACGTACCATAATTATTACGCGCCTGAGCATTATCTGGCTCAGATGAAATTACACGTTTAAAATAATGTTCTGCTTTTTCTAAATTGGGTTTACTGCCTTCTTGTTGCAATAAAATGCCCATCATCATATTTGCCGTTGCATCACGGCTATCGACACTTAAAGCTTGGTCAAGGGAACGCTTTGCAGAGTCCAAGTCACCAGAACGAATGTATTCTGCGGCAAGCTGCGTACGCACCTTAACTGCTTTTTCCGGGTCCTTTTTAAGCGTTGGCGAAGACTGACAACCACTGGCCAGAAATGCAACAGCAACCCCCATACATAACATGATCTTTAACTTCGGAGTACTCAAAGTCTGCCCTCAACTTTATCCTTGTGTACGTAAAATCTCTTGTCGCTGCGCTACTTTCTTTTGCCACTGCTCAGCACGGCGCGTACGGTCAGCAACTTGACCCACTAACTGTCCACATGCAGCGTCAATATCATCACCACGTGTTTGACGAATCGTACACACAAATCCGGCATCAGACAAAGTTTTTTGGAACGAGATAATACGATTTCGACTTGAGCGACCATATGGCGCATGAGGGAATGGATTAAATGGAATTAAATTAATTTTACTTGGTAAGTTTTTAAGCAACTTAAGTAACTGCTGTGCATGTTCAGGCTGATCATTTACACCTTCTAACATCACATATTCGATAGTCACATGTTTACGCGCACTTTCATTACCATCTTTGGCAATATAACGCTGACACGCTGCAATCAACTGAGCCAATGGATATTTTTTATTAATAGGTACAAGTTCATTACGTAGTTCATCGTTTGGTGCATGTAAAGAAATTGCTAATGCAACATCAATATCTTGTGCAAGTTGGTCAATTTTCGGTACAACACCAGACGTTGACAAAGTCACGCGACGTTTTGACATGCCATAAGCAAAGTCATCAAGCATAATGTGCATTGAGCTTAATACAGCATCATAGTTGAGTAATGGCTCACCCATACCCATCATCACCACATTAGTTACTGAACGCTCGCGCTCGGCAACAGGCACTTCTTCCATATAGGAATAGTTTGCCATCCAAAGTTGCCCAATAATTTCATCTGGCGTTAAATCGCGCTGAAAACCTTGCTTACCTGTTGAACAAAATGAGCAGTCTAATGCGCAGCCCACTTGTGAAGAAATACATAAGGTTTTGCGTGAACCAGTTTTATCTTCGGCAGGAATTAATACAGTTTCTACTAAAGAGCCAGAACCTTCACCTACGCGAAACACCCATTTACGTGTTCCGTCTTTTGAATAATGACGGTGAACCACTTCAGGAGCTTTAATTTCACAAATTTGTTCAAGCTTTGCGCGCAATTTGCCTGAAATATTGGTCATTTCAGCAAAATCAGTGACAAAATATTGATGAATCCATTTCATAACCTGCCCGGCACGAAACTTTTTCTCACCAATATCTTCAAAGAATTTTTCTAATTGAGCGCGTGACATGCCGAGTAAATTCACTTTTTCGGCAGCAGGCGATGCTGGCGTGGACGAAGATTGCTGCTGTCCATCAAGATTTTCAGATGAAACGACCACTGCAGAACTCATGTGTATTTACCTAAACCATGTCAAAAAAAGAATATATTGTTCAAGAATCAAACAATATGCTCTTGAGAGAATAAAAAAACCAGATAAGTAGTATACCACTTATCTGGTTTGAATGCTTTCGATTAACGAGTGCGTGGGCAGATCTCGTTGTCAGCAAAGAAGTAAGCAATTTCACGCTCTGCAGAAGCAACTGAGTCAGAACCGTGAGCAGCATTTTCGTCGATGCTTACAGCGAAATCAGCACGGATAGTACCAGGAGCCGCTTCTTTAGGGTTTGTAGCACCTAAAATTTCACGGTGAGCAAGAACTGCGTTTTCACCTTCAAGAACAGATACTACAACTGGACCAGAAGTCATGAATGCAACTAAGTCACCAAAGAAACCGCGTTCTTTGTGCTCTGCATAGAAACCTTCAGCATCAGCTTGAGAAAGGTGTTTCATTTTAGTCGCAACAATTTTTAAACCCGCTTTTTCGAAACGAGCAAAAATTTCACCGATGTGGTTTTTAGACACAGCATCTGGCTTTACGATAGACAAAGTACGTTCAATTGCCATGAGTGGCTCCTTTATTTTAAGATTTAAACTTTAAAAAATTTGCCGCATTATACCGATGTCATAGGCAATAATCAGCTTTGAATGTGTAAAAGTTGCGATTTTTTCTACTGTTTTTAGCGAACTTCATCTAACCAAGCCATTTGGATGGCTTCTAGCAATCCTTCGGTTGATTTATTTGGGTCATCACTAAAGTCTGGTAACGCACATACCCATGCATGTAAATCGGTAAAACGAATCCATTGCGGATCAACTTCTGGATGTGCTTCTGACAATTCAATGGCAATATCAATCGTATCTGTCCAACGTAAGCCCATAGCGGCTCCTATCTGTTTAATCTGCTAAATCACGAACTGTGTACTTTAGCAAATCCACAAACGTAATCGATAGCTTAAGCTGATAAAAATTACTGTTCGTTATAAAGCAATGCCCAATAATGGCGCGACAAAAATAATCAGACTTGCTACTGCCGCACCAATAAGTGCGCCTACAATCACATCACTTGGGTAGTGAAGCCCAAGCACCATACGAGACAATGCCACAAGCACCATGAATGGCAACATGGCAGCCAGCAATACAGGCTGGATATAACCCAACACAATTGTCACCATCACTGCATGTAGCGTATGACCTGATGGAAAACTAAAGTGATCAAGTGGTCTTTCCCCAAGCACAATCACCTGATGTACTTGGTAAGGGCGTGGACGCGTGGTTTTATGTTTTAAGAATTTATAAATTGCTGTTCCGACCGAACCACCAAGTAGCAAATAGATAATTTGCAAACTATAGGTAATGCCATGCATTCCCCATACAATTGCCAGCATGAGGTACCAAAATGGCCCATCGCCCGCACGGCTAATAATTTTGAAAAATAAAGCTACACGCTGTGAATGGGAAAAGTGATTGAGGTATAAACAGCCTCGTAAATCTAGATCGAGTATTTTTATTTTTGCATTCTTTAATTTCATGGTTGTTCTCCTATTTTAGGATACTTAGGTGAAGTCCACCGAGGATTCCTTCACTACCTGATAAAATGCCTGTTCTAATTGCTGTACCGGAAGTTGCCAACCGCTTTGCTGTACTTTACGACAGGCTTGTATGCCCATTTCTCTAAGTTGTTGTACTGAAGGGAGTTGATAAATTTGTTGTATAAAATGGTTTTTCTGTCCAAGTGGACTTAACCAACCACTTACGTTATGGACTAAATATTGATGTGCACATGCATAATCATACGCGATAACAGGCAAACCGCTTGCCATTGCCTCTAAAACTACGTTACCAAACGTTTCAACCTGACTCGCAAATACAAAGACATCAGCACTTGCATATGCTATTGCTAAATCTTGTCCACGCAAACTACCCGTAAAAATGACATTTCTCGCTTCAGGTAATGCTTTTAATCGAGCAAGATCTGGGCCATCTCCTACCACCACAAGTTTAGTTTTATGTTGCTGCATATTTTGCATAGCTTCATAGCTTTCAACAATCAATTGAACTTCTTTTTCTGGTGATAAACGCCCTACATACAGCATGACACGAGTATCGGCATCGGCACCCCATTGCTGGCGTAAGCTTTCCGAACGATGTTTTGGTGAAAAGCGTGTGGTATCGACCCCTCGTCCCACCACAACCAGTGGACAGGTAATACCAAAACCACGTAAAGCTTCTTCGGTATCTTTACTTGGCACACAAGTCACTTGAGTATTGTTATGAAACCAGCAAAGATATTTTTGAATTGGCTTAACTAAAAAAGCCAAATCAAAGAATCGGCTAAAATCTTGAAATGGTGAATGAAAGCCACTAGAGACAGGAATATCTTTTGCTTTTGCAGCTTGCATGGCTGTTAAGCCTAACGGTCCTTCCGTCACGATGTGCACAACATCTGGCGCAAATTTTTCAAAAGCTTTTGAAACTTTTAAATATTGAGGCCAACCAAATTGTAGAGTTGGATATTTAGGAATAGCCTGTGACATGACGAGACATTCTTGCTCTGGTAGAAAATCATGACACTTGGCTTTTTGTTCTGGGCGAACCAGTAGAATTTTATGACCTTGTTTTTGCAAACCTTGACATAACTGTAATAACGAAAGTGCTACACCATTAATTTCTGGTGGCCATGTCTCTGTCACAATCGCAATTTTTAAACGGGGACGAACCAACCCGTGAAGTTGGTGCAATTCCTGAGTATTAGACAACTGCTGTTTTTGTTTAAAATAGAAGTGGAAGCTTTCAGGGAGTTGCTGTTGTTTTAATAGTGCTGTCGCGTATGAGCCTTGCATAGCGCCATCCATCAATGTATTTATTTTCATGCTTAAAGATTAAGCAGCTTTCTTGACACTTTGATGATAAATGCATGACAGTTTACTGACATGAAAAATTAAAAAAGCACGCTGAGAACAGCGTGCTTTTTTATAAACAGACAAAAAACTTAACGGTTCTGCAATTTTGCATAATCCATAAGTACATTTGCTGCTTCATTCACAAATGTTTCTTCTTCTGGCAATGCAGGACGTTGGTTGGCTTTCATTTTGGCACGAGATTCAGCCAATGCATCTAAGGAAGCCTGATAGCTTTCCCAGTTAGCAAAAGGTTTTTGACCCGTCGCTACACGGCGTTCATTTTCAGCATCTAAAGTTTGCTTTTCTAAACTCAGAAGCTCTGCGCGGCGCTTATCAATATCAAGAACAACTTGTTTCTGATCGCTAGTCACCTTTGCGATTGCCGTACGTTTATTTAAATATTTAAACTGTGGATCGACTGCTACACGTTGCTCTGAAAGTTGAGACAACTTCGCCACATATGGCTGCACTGAACCTTCACGTTTAAATGGTGCAGTTGGAATCGTATCCCACTTCAACGCATTTTTCGATTTACGCTCACCAAACTCTTCGTTATAAATATCAACAAGCTTAATGTCTGGCACTACACCTTTGTTTTGCGTACTACCACCGGTAACACGGTAGAATTTACGCTGAGTTAAGGTTGCTTGACCATATGCCAAAGTATCGAGTTGGACCTGAGCTGTACCTTTACCTGTGGTTGTACTACCAATGATAATGCCACGCTCATAATCTTGAATTGCAGCAGAGTAAATCTCACTTGCAGATGCCGATGCTAAGTTCACCAATACAGCGAGTGGACCTGTATAGATTTGCTGACCACCATCGTTGTCTTCAAATACACTTACATTGCCATTGCCGTCACGAATTTGCACAACCGGACCTGACTTAATTACCTGTCCAAGCATACGTGCAACTTCTTCTAATGAACCACCTGGGTCATTACGCAAGTCAATAATAATACCTTCAACTTTCTTAGCTTTTAATGCCTCAAACGCATTTGCAGTGTCTTCAGAAACTGAACGATATTGCTGACCAGCACGACGTGAACGATAGTCGAAATAGAAAGATGGAATTTCAATGACACCTAATAGATGTTTTTTACCATCACGTGTTACTTCAACTGTACGTGAACGGACGCCCGCATCTTCTTCTTGAATGACATCACGCACCAAGGTCACATTGCGTGCCTGACTCATTGACGCACCGGCACCAAGAAGTTTCAGCGTTACTTTTGTGCCACGCTTACCACGGATCAACCCAACAATTTCTGAACTCGACCAGCCGACCACATCAATCATTTTACCGCCCTCTTGAGCGACACCAACGATTCGGTCTCCTGATTTCACTTGACCAGACTTACTTGCCGGGCCACCTTCTACAATGGTTTCAATCTTGGTGTAATCTTCATTGCCACGCTCTGGACGAATCGATACCCCAATACCTTCAAGTTGTAAGGTCGTTTGGCGGTTCAGTTCTATCGCATCAATTGGCGGATAATAGTTACTATGTGGATCATAAGTCGCCAACATTGCATTTAATGTTTTATCTAAAACATCGTCGCTTTTCACACGGCTAATTCTTTCAAGCTGACGTGTATAACGCTTGGTCAAAGTCTGAGCCGGTGTTAAATCTTCTGGGCCTGTTAAGTCTTGACCATCAGCAAGTGATGGATTTTCTTTTAATGCCTTTTGTTTTGCCTGCTCTTCTTCACGGCTAATCGTTAAATTAATTAACTGAGAAACTAACATTTTACGCCAGTGATTTTGCTGCTCAGCCGATGTTTTAAAATACGGTGCTTTTTCGCGATCTACTTCAATAAAAGTATTTGGCTGTTTTAAATTTTGTGGTTTCTTTAACTCAGCAAGCATGAACTCATAAAATTGTTTTAAGCGTTCACGATATTGCTGGTGAATAGCAAACGGTCCAGTTAAATTCCCCGCTTTTAATGAAGCACCAAAATTTGAACCATAGAGCTTTTTATAATTTTGAACTTCAGCGTCTAAAAATAATGAATGGTCTGGATCAAGACTATCTAAATACATATCGAGAATACGGTTAGATGTATTCGCATCCAAACGCATATTTAAATAATGTTGGCGATCAACTAAAGTTGCCAGTTGACGAGCCACCAAGGCCTGCTCTTGCGTTGGCTGGATCGATTGAGAAACAGCAGCTGTATTGGTTGCTGCTCTTGCTTCGTTCATCGTATGAGAGAAGAATAAACCGCCAGTCGCGATTGCTACTGCACAAGCTATAGTTTGAAGTTTCATAAATTCTTAATACTTCCTTGGGTGTTCGTATCTTACACGCTCTGTTTTCGATATGAACTAAGCAGATTCAACATCTTAACCAACTAAATTGTTTATACCGTGTAGTTTTATCATATTCTGTACTGACAAAATGTAGCAAATCATTGCAAAATTCGCTTATTGTTTTTCAATCAAAATTCAAATGGAACCAATATGATTGGCGCGTTGATGCTGGACATTGCCGGCACAGAACTTACTAAAGAAGATATTGAACTATTACAAGCTCCGCAAGTCGGTGGCATGATTTTATTTGCACGAAATATTGAATCACCACAACAAGTCCGTGCTTTAACCGACCATATGCGTCAAGTTCGCCCAGATATTTTAATTGCTGTCGACCAAGAAGGCGGCCGGGTTCAACGTTTAAAATCTGGCTTTACACTATTGCCAGCCATGGGCCGCTTTGGCGAACTCTATATCACTCAACCACAAAAGGCTATAGAACTGGCTGAACAGTGTGGCTGGTTAATGGCAACTGAAGTCTTAGCTGTGGGGATCGATTTTAGTTTTGCACCAGTTTTAGATCTTAATGCGATTAGTGATGTGATTGGTGACCGTGGCTTCTCTAAAAATATTGAAGATATTGCTCCTCTTGCTGGTGCATTTATGCGCGGCATGAAAAAAGCCGGCATGGCAAATACTGGTAAGCACTTCCCGGGTCACGGTTCGGTCAAAGCCGATTCACATGTCGCAGCCGCAATTGACAGCCGTAGCTATGACGAAATTTACAACCATGATATGCAAAGCTTTATTAAGCTTATGCCTGAGCTAGATGCGCTCATGCCTGCACATGTAATTTACGACAAGGTTGACCCAAATCCGGCAGGTTTCTCACCTTTCTGGATTCAAGAAGTCCTTCGTAATCGCTTGAAGTTTAATGGCGTACTTTTCTCTGATGACTTAAGCATGCAAGCTGCTTGTGTCGCTGGTGGTGCAGATGCGCGTATTCAAGCAGCTCTAGCAGCTGGTTGTGATATGGGACTAGTGTGTAATGACCGTAGTGCAGCATGTACAGCACTCGATGGTATTGCAAACTTAGAACTACCAAATCAAGAACGTTTAGAACGTATGCGTGGTCGAATTCCACAAATCCAAGTTGGTGAAACTTTATCGCTTGGAAATGAATGGCAAGCTGTCAAAACTGCCATTGAAGAGTTTAAAAATTCGATTTAAGTTAGTAAAAATTTTAATTGGCTACAAAAACCTATTCACTATCTGATACGCGGTTAAGTCATACGCAACCTGCTCATCTGCTGAAGGATATTGATTGCTTCAATATATTTGATAGATGCAGAAAGTGAACAGGTTTTGCGTATGACAATGGTTTTGGTTACTTTTCCCGAAAGAAAAGTAACTCCAACTGAAAGTTCATCCCAGAATGCCAACCTAATTGACAGGACTCCGTCATGCAGGTTCATTCACCATCAATGCATTAGAACCTCTTCATTGTTATTAATAATGAAGATCACACAAAAACAATAAATCGAGTTCAGGACGAATGACACAACACCTTTCAAAACCCCGCCACATTTCTTTTACAGCCCACTATACAGGCTATATCTGGTATCAAATGGGGATCTCACACGAAGCACTTGCTACGAGTAAAGGCAAATCTTTGGCATATTTAGTTCACCCATTAGAATCTTGGGCAGAGAAATATGTCGGTGGCAGTATGCGCACGACACTTAAACAGCGCCATACTATGCTTGATCATGATTTAGAGAAGTTAATTCAAGAAAATCCTGATTTACAGGTGCTTGAAATTGCTTGTGGTTTATCACCACGTGGCTGGTGGTTTAGGCAGCATTATCCTTCTATTAGCTATCGAGAGCTTGATTTGCCCGATATGGCTCAAACAAAACAAAATGCACTAAAACAAATTGAAAAAAATGCACCTGAAATTTTATCGGTCGATTTATTTACCGAGGCTTTCGCACAAGCGTTTGAAGTGTTTAACCCTAGCCGTCCACTAGTTGTAATCAGTGAAGGTTTAATTAACTATTTTGATAAAGACTTATTAAAGCAACTGATCCAATCCATTGCCCACTATGGTGCTTCTTTTAAAAAGCTTCATTATTTAACCGACCTGTATCCTGAACCCGTTAAGAACAAACTCGCAAGTATTATCTGGAACAGTAGTAAATTACTTAAACTTATGTCTCGAAGCTCATTTAGTTTTCATTTTAAGACTCCACTAGAAGTGAAAGACTTTTTTAAAGATGCAGGCTTTAATCAAGTTAACGTTGAACAACCTCAAATATTCTTCGGACAAGTTTCTAAAGAGAACGATGAAGAGCATTTAGGTGACTTAGTATGGACTATCCATGCTCAATTGAAATAAAAAAAGAAGTCTCAATATTTTTGGGACTTCTTTTTTATAAAAAATTAAACTTTATGCTGCTTGCTTTTGGCGGGCAATAAAACGTCTTAAACGGTCAGCAAGTTCGAAACTGCCATGTTTAAATAAAGCACGGATTCCTTGTTCAGTAGCTTCAAAGATTAAACATTCAATCGAAAAAGCACCCTCTTCATCTTCTAAACATAGTGCCAGATCCCGTGGATGTTCATTTACAAAGTCGAGCTGTTTCACATCATCTAACTTCAAATACATTCCAAAGAAAGTCACATCCACAATCGTTACTGGGATTTCTGATTTACATTCACGGTGGCTTAGTTTGGTTTTAGGCTGCAGAACTGAAATCCGTTCTTCACCTCGGCGTTCCATGTTTTGCATTTGCTCACGCGTCATTGGAATAATGCCATCCAGATTTTGGATAGATTCACCTTTCAAAAATGAAGTGAACAAACTCATAGTTTCTTTACGGCGCTGAAGCTGTGGCACATGATCTGCGTTAGCAATCAGAGCAAATTCCATATCCGGACATTGCAAAGCAAAATTGGCATTTTCATGAGGCAAAGTAAAACTATCGTACTGCCCTGCTGCGACCAGTGTTTTACACTGTGGAATCGGTACATCTGTTAAGCGTAAAAGTCGATTACAGTTAATGTCATAACGTTCACGCTCGGTCCCCGTAAACTCAGCCATTTGCCTAAAAAATAATTTTTTAGCTGTCGGTGACATACGTGTTTTATCTAATTTGGCATGATTCACCAAATATAGAATCACCGCTTGTCCAAACTCTTCCATACGATTTTCTTGCATGAGTTTGAGTGATTCTTCCAAAATCATCCGCCAACTTTTACGGGTCTTTTGCATGACACCCATTAAAATCATACGGTCCATTAAATCTGGACGGTGATAAGCAAAACAAGAAGCAACAACTGAACCCAACGACATTCCCATTACAGAAACTTTTTGAATTCCCACAATATCTAACCAGCGACCTAACATTGCGGACAAATCAGGTAGTTCTAATGTTCCAGCAGAAATTCCGGTATCTCGATTGGTAATTTGTTGATTTGCGCCCATAGATGGCAAGTCGATTAAAATGACCGGGCCACTTTCAAACAGTTGCTCAACACAATATTTATAAGAGTTAAAATTTTGAAAAGCACCACCAACAATCACAATCGGTGTTTTGTGAATGGTTTTTGGGTCTGCAATCGCCATGTATTCAATTTTCCAACCGTCAATCCATGTCGTACGAGCTGGCTGTTTAAAACTATCTCTATGGTAGATATCGAAAAACCCAAAACCGGCATAAGCTTGGTTTATCTCCGAATCCATTTGAATAATGGAATTCATATCCTTGCTTCCTCCTTGCTGTAATTTTTTTATGCTGCAAGAGTTCCTTCTTGAACATGTAATCTTTTATGCACAAATCTTTAAAATTTGTATTAGTTTGTATTGCACAAGTCCATTCTAAACAATTGTCTGAAATATACGCAATCGCTGAAATGACCGCTCATCTTGTTTAAGCCGCGAATAGTTTGCAAAATATTTAAATGTTTTTTTATAGCGGTCACATTTTTCAAAAAAAGCCATTCATTGTTCCGCATTTGACTGCTACTATCGTAGTCATTGATAAATGATTAAAAACTGCTATGCAAGATTCAATTGAACAATATATGCAAAAAGTCGGGCAACAAGCACGAGAGGCTTCACGTGTTTTAACAAGTGCTTCGACTTCGCTTAAAAATCATGCACTCTCTGCCATTTACACTGCTTTAGAAAATAATCAGGCAGCGATTTTGGCGGCGAATCAACTCGACATGGAAAAAGGCCGTAGTAACCAACTTGACAGTGCCTTACTTGATCGTCTTGAACTTACGCCCGCACGTTTTAAAGGGATGTTGCAAGGTTTAAAAGATGTGATCGCTCTCGTCGATCCAATTGGGGAAATTACGGATCTTGCATATCGCCCCACAGGCATTCAAATTGGGAAAATGCGTGTGCCTTTGGGTGTAGTAGGTATGATTTATGAATCACGTCCAAACGTCACACTTGAAGCTGCATCTTTAGCAATTAAATCGGGCAATGCCATTATTTTACGTGGTGGCTCAGAAGCACTTGAGTCAAACAAAGCAATCGCAGAAGCAGTTAAACATGGTTTAAAAGTTGCTGGTTTACCTGAGCACTCAGTACAAGTGATTGAAACTTCTGACCGTGCGGCAGTTGGTCACCTCATTACCATGGCTGAGTATGTAGATGTCATTGTTCCACGCGGTGGTAAAAGCTTAATTGAGCGTGTAACCAACGAAGCCCGTATTCCTGTGATTAAGCATCTTGATGGTAACTGCCACGTGTTTGTAGAAGCACAAGCAGACTTGCAAAAAGCATTACCGATTACTTTAAATGCCAAAACTCATCGTTACGGTGTTTGTAATGCGATGGAAACACTGCTTGTTGATGAAAAAATTGCAGATGTTTTCTTACCACGCATTGCTGAACTTTATGCTGAAAAACAAGTTGAGTTACGTGGCTGTCCAGAAACACGTCGTATTTTAGGAAGCTCTGTAAAACCTGCAACAGAAGAAGATTGGTATACCGAATATCTAGGGCCGATTCTTGCAGTTAAAGTGGTTAGCGGCATTGATGAAGCAATTGACCATATCAACAAATATGGTTCGCATCATACCGATGCAATTGTGACTGAAAACTATACTTTAGCTCGTCAGTTCTTGGCTCGTGTAGATTCAAGTTCAGTCGTAGTTAATGCCTCAACTCGTTTTGCTGATGGCTTTGAATATGGTTTAGGTGCTGAGATTGGTATCTCAACTGATAAAATCCATGCACGCGGCCCTGTTGGCTTAGAAGGTTTAACTTCTCAAAAATGGATTGTGTTAGGTGACGGTCAAATTCGTCAATAAATCCCTTATTTAAATAAAAACGCCTGATCCATATCAGGCGTTTTTATTTTGTTATTTCCCATAAAAAAGCCAGCCCAAAGGCTGGTTTTTTTAATCGTATATCAATTAGAAAATAAAGTCGGTATTCACAAACTTCGAATAGTGCTCAGACACCATAGAAGCCAGCATACCTTTACTGTCATCAGTCTGTTTAGCTGCAATCATAGAGCGGATCGAGAATGCACGAAGCGCATCATGCACAGACAGCGTACCTTCTGCAGAATCTTTACGACCGCCAAATGGGAATACATCAGGGCCACGCTGACATTGACAGTTGATGTTTACACGACAAACTTGATGTACCAGTGTATCGACCAAATGACCAATTTGCGCTGGGTCACTACCAAAAATACTCACCTGCTGACCATGATCAGAAGTAGTGACATAGTCCAATACAGTTTCAATATCATCATAAACAGCAACTGGTACCACTGGCCCAAACTGTTCTTCGCGATATAGTCTCATCCCCTCAGTCACTGGATAAACGACAGCTGGATAGAACATGGTTTTGTAGAATTCACCACCTTCCGGATTAACCACTTTAGCCCCTTTAGCTACAGCATCTTCAATCACTTCAGTCATGTAGGTAGTACGGTGCATACCCGGTAGCGGCGTAATAGAGACACCTTTTTCCCACGGCATACCTACTTTCAGTTTAGCCAGCTCAGTCGTTAAACGATTAACAAATTCATCGGCTATTGAGCGGTGTACCATCAGCATTTTCAAAGCCGTACAACGCTGACCATTGAATGACAATGCACCTAATAGACATTCTTTCACTGTCAGGTCTAAGTCAGCATCAGGCAAAATGATGGCTGCATTCTTCGCATCCAACCCCAAAATCGCACGCAGACGATGGGATTTTGGATGTTGCTTTTTCAAATGATCAGCCACTTTACTAGAACCAATGAGTGCCAGTACATTAATTTGCCCTGACGCTAATAAGTGAGGCACTACCAGAGAACCGGGTGCATAGATAGTATTGATTACGCCTTTTGGAAATGAATCTCGGAATGCCTCTAGCAATGGTTCAAATAGTAAAGTTCCAAATTGAGGTGGTTTAAAAATAATGGTATTACCCATTAGCATAGCTGGGATGAGGGTTGCGAAGGTTTCATTCAGTGGATAGTTGTATGGTCCCATACACAACACAACACCTAATGGAGTACGACGAATTTGACCAATAGTACCTTCAGCAATTACAAAGCGAGAGTTAGCATTATCCAGATCTTTTAAAGCATCAATGGTTTGACGCATATAGGTAATAGTACGATCAAACTCTTTCTCTGAGTCAGCCAAGCTCTTGCCAATTTCCCACATGATCAGCTTAATAATCAGATCTCGTTGCTCTACCATGCGCTGAATGAAATTTTGCATACATGCAATACGCTCACTAACCTTCATCATTGGCCATTCGCCGCGACCATTGTTGTAAGCCCGTACTGCCGCTTCCAGAGCTTCATCACTTTCTTTTTCGCCCATGACTGGATAACTACCAAGTTCAACTTGCTGTAGGCTACCGTCAGACTGCTGAATCCAGATTGGAGATAATGTTTTCTTGGTTGGACCAGCCCATAGCTTCAACTCACCGTCCACCAGTGAGACACGTTGATGAATTTGAGATGGCAGACGTACACTTTCAGGAATACTGTCCACTACTGGAAATTTATGCTGTAAATTATTTAACTGATTCATTCTTCTTAATACCTTATTCTTTGTATATCTTTTTATATCTACCGAGCTTTCACTGTAATCAGGTCTTATTCGGGTCAATACTACTATTATTATCAGTACTCACCTTGCTTGAACCGTAAATGCAAGGTGAATATCTTAAGGCTGTGATAGTTTCGATATTTTCTAGATGAATTTACCCCCGACACACACTATCAGTCACCCCTAGCTTCTGGATGACTTGTTCAATGATCTGTTCTGGTGTGAGAGCAATATCAATTGCTATTGCCTCATTCACATCAGGTTCTTCTAATGTATCTAGTTGAGTTTGTAACAACGATGGGTCAAAAAAATGACCAGATCTTTCTGCAAGTCTTTGCTGTAATAGTTCAAAAGAACCTTTTAGATATACAAACTTAACATTCTGGTCCTGCCCTCTTAAAATATCGCGATACATCCGCTTTAAAGATGAGCATGTAAACACAGCTGTTTCACCATCTCTTTGTTTTGTTTCAATTGCCTGACGAATGGCTTGCAACCATGGCAAGCGATCTTCATCAGTTAAAGGAATACCTTGGCTCATCTTGCTTTTATTTGCAGCGGAATGAAGCGTATCGCCATCAAGAAACTCACAAGCCAAACGCTCTGATAACAACTCACCAATGAGGGTTTTCCCTGTTCCACAGACACCCATAGCTATCACAATCATGGATTACCTACCTCTAATTACAAAACAGCGCTAAGCAACAATGTGAAAGACAAACCAAGTACTGAAATAATTGTTTCCAGTACAGACCAAGTCTTCAGTGTCTGCCCAACTGTCATTCCAAAATATTCTTTGATTAGCCAGAAACCAGCATCGTTTACATGCGAGAAAATTAATGATCCTGAACCTGTTGCTAATACTAAAAGTTCAGGTCTAACAACTACACCTGCCGCCGCCGCAATAGGTGCAACAATGCTACAAGCCGTAGCCATTGCAACAGTAGCCGATCCTGTCGCCAAGCGTATAAGAGCTGCAACAAGCCATCCTAGCAACAATGGTGAAAGGTTTGCTTTTAAAGCAGTAGATACAATTTCATTAGAAATTCCACTGTCTCTTAAAATACCGCCAAAACCGCCACCAGCACCAACAATCAACAAAATACCGGCAATTGAAGCCAAGCACCCACCACAGAACTTTTCGATTTGTTCACGGTTGAAACCCTGCATGGTGCCGAAAGTAATAAAGCTGACCAAAACAGCAATAAGTAATGCAATATCAGAAGTACCAATAAAGCGTAATAACTCATTTGGGAAAGTTTTTGGAGCAAAGAAAACATCTGCCCAACTACCAACTAGCATCAATGCAACTGGCAGCATGATCGTAAATAAGGTAATACCAAAACTTGGTAATTCACGTGTCTTGTTAGCATCTGCTTCAACAAACTGCTTTGCTAAAGGATTGTTTTCAGGCAATTTGACATATTTGTTGATCCATAATGCATACAATGGACCTGCAACAACCGCTGTCGGGACACCAACCAACAAACTGTACATAATGGTTTTACCGATGTCGGCGTGGTAAGCCTGCACCGCGAGCAAAGCTGCTGGATGTGGTGGAATCAACCCGTGTACGACCGATAAACCTGCAACCATAGGCAAACCTACAACCAACAATGATTTACCTGTGCGTTTAGCAATGTTGAAGGCAATTGGAATTAGAAGTACAAAACCGACTTCGAAAAATACTGGAAGCCCCACAATTAATGCAATGAACATCATGGCCCAGTGAATATGTTTTTCACCAAACCATTTAATTAAAGTAATTGCTATTCGTTCTGCACCACCTGACTCGGCCATCATCTTGCCAAGCATGGTTCCTAGCGCAATCACAATCGCAAGGTGACCTAATGTTTTACCGGTACCAGCCTCATATGATTTAACGATCCCATCCATTGGCATGCCAACTGCAAGAGCTAAACCGAGAGAAACAATAATAAGAACTAAAAAGGGGTAAATTCTAAACTTCGCGATCATAACAATCAAAGCAACAATCGCGATTAAAGTATAGATAAGCAACATGCCACCCTGAACGGTCTCCATGTGACACTTTCTCCTTGGAATAATGCTATCTAGGCATACTGCCCAAACGAAGCTCTTCAACCAGAGATATACTCATTGTTGAAGCACTCATTTTTTATATTTTGTATGACTGGCATCCGCCAGTCACCGCATCACAAAAAATCTAAAGCACCTAAAAGACACTTTAGATTTTCAAACCACAATTACTTTCGTAAAACTCACAACTGACTTGCAATTTGGGCTAAACGGGTAATTTCAGCCCAATCTTGTGCAGCGACAACAGGTTTAGGTGTTAACCATGACCCACCTACACACACGACATTAGGCTGCTTCAAGAAATCTGGAGCTGACTCCGCTGTAATTCCACCTGTAGGACAAAAACGTAAGTTTGGAAATGGTCCATAAAATGCTTTTAGCATCTCTACACCACCAGCCTGTTGAGCAGGGAAAAACTTCACAATGTCGTAACCCAATTCAATCGCTTGAATAAGATCACTCGGTGTCATTACCCCTGGTAAAAGAGGCAAGCCCGCATCTTGCGCAGCCAGATGCAACTCCTTAGTCAAACCCGGAGATACCCCGAATTTAGCGCCTGCTTTTTTAGCTTGAGCACAATGCTCAGGCTTAGTAATCGTTCCTACGCCCACCACAATGTCATCTGCTAACTGAGACGCTCGCTCAATAGCAGCCAAACCAGCAGCGGTACGTAAAGTAATTTCCAGTACTTTTACACCACCAGCATGCAACGCACGTGATACATGCTCACCTTGTTCAGCAGAATCAAAAGCCAACACTGGAATTACTGGGCCTAATTTGACAACATCTTCAATCTTGCTCATTACTTTGTAATTCCTTCGTCTCAAATATGCGCTTGTGGCTCTTCGCCAACAAGTGCACCAAACACAGATGCACCATGCTCAGCAGGCGCTGCTGCTGCACGGAATACACCAAATAATTCACGTCCAAAACCGACTTCGTTTTCAGCCTGATGTTCTGGCAATGCAACAGGGCGTGACTGCCAAGTTTGTTCATCTAACTCAATATCGAGTACGCCAGCTTCAGCATCAATGATTAACATATCTCCAGTTTGAACTTTTCCAATCGGACCGTTTAATAACGCTTCTGGAGACAAATGAATGACTGCCGGTACTTTGCCTGAAGCACCAGACATACGGCCATCAGTCACTAATGCAACATGGAAGCCTTGATCTTGTAAAACACCCAACACAGGCGTTAAACGGTGTAATTCAGGCATACCATTCGCACGAGCACCTTGGAAACGAACCACCGCAATAAAGTCTCGGTGTAATTCACCACGATCAAACGCCGCTTGTACCGCTTCTTGCGAGTCAAATACGATTGCTGGTGCTTTCACTTTACGGTGCTCTGGCGCAACCGCAGAAATTTTAATAACACCACGGCCAAGGCGACCTTGCATTAAGCGCAAGCCACCATCTGGCTGAAACGGCGCATCAATACTACGGAGTACTTTGTCATCAAGGCTTTGAACCACACCGTCAACCCAAGTGAGCTGACCGTCAATCAATTTCGGTTCTTTAGTGTAGTGCTGTAAACCTTTACCAGCGACTGTCGTCACATCGTTATGTAGTAAACCAGCCTCAAGTAAGTTACGAATAAGGAATGCCACCCCACCCGCTGCTTGGAAATGGTTTACATCGGCTTTACCATTTGGATAGATTTTTGCGAGCAATGGAACAACAGCAGACAACTCATCAAAGTCATCCCAGTCAATTAAGATGCCAGCCGCACGTGCAATCGCAATAAGATGTAAGGTATGGTTGGTTGAACCGCCTGTAGCCAGTAAAGCTACAATGCCATTGATAATGGCTTTTTCATCAATAACATGACCAATTGGCGTGTAGTTGCCTCGCTCAGCAGTTAAGTCAAGTACACGTTTAGCAGCTTCGGCAGTAAGCGCGTCACGTAGTGGTGTGTGAGGATGGACAAATGCAGCACTTGGCAAATGTAAACCCATCACTTCCATCAACATTTGGTTACTATTGGCAGTACCATAGAATGTACATGTACCCTGCCCATGATATGCAGCAGACTCAGCTTCAAGTAAGGCATCGCGACCTACTTGGCCTGTAGCGAATTGCTGGCGGATTTTAGCTTTATCATCATTCGATAAACCGCTGCTCATTGGACCTGCGGGTACAAAAATAGTTGGTAGATAACCAAACTGTAAAGCACCAATCAGCAAGCCTGGCACAATCTTATCGCATACCCCGAGACACAATGCAGCGTCAAACATATTATGAGAAAGTGCAATCGCTGTACTCATTGCAATTGTTTCACGTGAAAACAATGACAATTCCATACCGGCATTACCTTGAGTAATACCATCACACATTGCCGGTACACCACCAGCAAACTGTGCAACGCCGCCATTTTCGCGAGCAGCTGTTTTTATAATGTCAGGGAATGTTTTATATGGGGCATGTGCCGAAAGCATTTCATTATAAGAAGACACAATACCAATATTTGGTTCACGCCCCACTTTAATAATTAATTTTTCATTATCTTCCATGCCGGCAAATCCATGAGCCAGATTGGCACATGAAAGTGCTCCACGAGCTGGAAATTTGCCTTGAGCATGTTCAATACGTTGTAAATATGCAGAACGAGTTTTTTGGCTACGCGCAATTACACGTTCGGTAACTTTTGCCAATATTGGATTCGGCAAGTCCATGCTGGACGCTCCTGTACAACCGGATAAGCCGGAACAATAAAAATAGACCAAATGATATATTTCATCATCATTTGATAAGGGGGAGGAACAATATTATTAAGGCAAAAAGCGACATGCAAGCCCTAGAAAACTTTACGGTAATACCTGAGCATGAGTATTAAATACAAATTATGTTTAAGTTTTATACAAGAAGCTGGTTTTATTTTTGACTATATTTACCTATATATTAGCCACTAATAACTATGAGAAAATTCTCATAATATCAAAGCAATAAAATATCTTTATAAATGTATTAACATAGTTTTTTTATACTAAATTTTATAATAAAAATGTTTATGATTTATTCATTTTAACCTATATATAGACGATTAAATCTTAATTTCATTTACGTATATTATTTGTAATATATTCATCGAGCTTGATTAAAATAACAGCACTTCTTTTTCTTAAAAAATTTATACCAAATAGTTGAAAATTACATTAAATACAAATTTACTCTTCATAAATATATACAAAAAACTGTTTAATTCATCTACAAAAAATAAATGAATACAGTGGTTAAGCTTTATACTGAACAAATATTAGTTATAAAAAATTTAATGGTCGATAGTGCTTAAGTCTAATGGGCTAAAGTCTATCTTGGACAGAAAAACAACACATGTTAAAACATCACAACCTGCTCTTAGTGCATATTGCAATTAATGCCTTTTGATCAGGAAGTTAGGAAAACTATTTTTAAATCAGGACTTGGGTATTTCAACGTGGCTACATCAGTATTAGTTATTAATTGCGGTTCTTCATCTATCAAATACGCACTGGTTTCAGAGCGTCGTGAAGATCGTATTTATGGTTTAGCAGAAAACTTAGGGGCAGCTGATGCTCGTATTAAAGGAATTACAGTCGGTGGAGAACCGCTAGAGCTTTCAATTCCCTATGCTGACCACGCCAAAGCTTTAGAAACCTTACTTGCACGTCTTGCAAACTATAAACCTCAAGCAATCGGTCACCGTGTCGTACATGGTGGAAGTCTTACTAAAGCTGAATTACTCACCCCTGAAATTATAGAACGTATTCGTGCAGCTACGCCTCTTGCCCCGCTTCATAACCCTGCTCACTTAATTGGGATTGAAGCAACAATGCGCCTATTTCCTGAATTACCTCAAGTTGCCGTATTTGACACCGCATTCCACCAAACCATGCCTGCACATGCATACCGTTATGCAATTCCGAAATTTTTATATACAGACCATAACGTTCGCCGCTATGGCTTCCATGGCACAAGCCATGCTTATGTGTCTGACCGAGGCAGTGAACTGGCTGGAAATTTCCAAAAAGGTGGTTGGCTAACAGCACACTTGGGCAATGGTAGCTCGACTTGTGCAGTATGGAATGGACAAAGTGTTGATACTTCTATGGGCCTTACTCCGCTTGAAGGCGTTGTAATGGGAACCCGTAGTGGTGATGTCGACCCAAGCTTACACAGCTTCCTTGCAAAAAACCTTGGCTGGGACTTAGCGAGAATAGACAAAGTTTTAAATAACGAAAGTGGATTACTTGGCTTATCACAACTTTCTAACGATATGCGTACAGTGATTGAAGCTTCTGAAAACGGCAACGAGGATGCTCGCCTTGCAATAGAAGTATTTAGCTATCGCCTTGCAAAATCACTTGCTGCCTTAAGTTGTGGTTTACCAAGTATTGATGGTCTGATCTTCACAGGTGGTATCGGTGAAAACTCAGCTTATATTCGTGAAAAAACTCTAGCTTATTTACCTCACTTCGGTTTACAGCTCGATAAAGATCAAAATAACAACTTAAAACGTGGTACAGAAGGCCGTATCGATAGCGGTACAGGTCCACAAATTTGGGTAATTCCAACCGATGAAGAAGGCCGTATTGCCAAAGAAACTCGTCAGGTTGTAGACGTTTCACCAAATACATCTCCTGAAGTTAGCCTTGCTTAATTACAGAAGTCAAAGAACGTTATTCATTTATTTATAGGTTTATATGAATACAATTTTATTAATTCCTACAGGTGAAGGGGTTGGTCTAACCTCTGCCTGCTTAGGTATGATTTATGCACTTGATTGTAATGGGATTAAAGCAGGCTTTTTAAAACCATTTTCTCAGGTAGATCAAGAAAAATTAGACCGGACCACCTCTTTATTTGGCCACTTATTTCAAGGTAAAACCGTTCAATCCATTTCTCATGAAAAGCTAACCCAACGTATTGCGGCTGGCGAAGTAGATGAACTACTTGAAGAAGCGGGAAGTCTTCATCGTAGTATTTCAGAAGACAATAATGTGATTATTGTTGAAGGCTTATTGCCAAATGGGCAAGATCATTTTGCCAGTGAGCTGAATGCGAGCCTTGCTCAAGCCCTAGATGCAGAAGTAGTTTTGGTAAGTACAGCAGACATCCAAAACCCACGTAAAACAGCAGAGAAAGTTGAAGCACACTTACGGCAGTTTGGTGGTCCAACCTCTAATCGAACAGCGGGTGTACTCTTTATGCGTACACGTGGGTTATCTGAGGAAACAGCGCAAATACCTGTCGCATTTGATCCGTCACTACGCCCAACCGAAGACATCGCAAAATTTACGACAGAACTGCAAAAATACAATCGCTACTTTGGATCAAACGATTTACCAATTATTGGTTTAGTCCCATTTAGTAATACCTTAAGTGTACCTAGAACTTTAGACATCGCGAATGTGATTGATGGTCAATGGGTACATCAAGGCGAAGCGAAAACACGTCGTATTTTGCACTCAAGTTTAATTGCCTCAAGTATTGAATATGAACTTAATAAATTCATTGCAGGTGAGCTGATTATTAGTGCATCTGAACGTACCGATGTATTACTTGCAAGTAGTTTAGCAACTAGTAATGGTATTCCACTGGCAGGCTTGGTGTTGACTGAACGTGAAGCCCCTGCTCCTGAGCTTTTAGAGTTCTGCCAAAGTGCCATCAAACAAGGGTTGCCAATTTTACATACCCGTTTAAACACACTGGAAACAGCACAGCGTTTATCCGATTTTGGTAATGAAATTCCAACCGATGACACTGAGCGTGCCGAGCAAGTGACTCGTTTTGTTTCAAGTCATATCGATGTCGAATGGCTTAAACAACACAGTAATAATGGAGCAACACCACGTCTTTCTCCTTCTGCATTCCGTCACGAACTGGTACAAAAATCGATTGCAGCCAAAAAACGGATTGTTCTTCCAGAAGGCGATGAACCACGCACTATTGAAGCTGCTGCTATATGTCAGGCTCGTGGTATTGCGCATTGTATTTTGTTAGCAAAACCAGAGGCGGTACAAGACGTTGCAAAAGCACGCGGTATTGAATTACCAGCAGATTTGGAAATTATTGATCCGGACAGCATTCGTAATCAATATGTTGCACCTATGGTTGAACTCCGCAAAGGTAAACTCAACGAGTTACAAGCCAAAGATCAATTACAAGACACCGTAGTTCTTGGCACCATGATGCTGGCGCTAGATCATGTAGATGGTTTGGTTTCAGGTGCAGTTCACACCACGGCTAACACCGTGCGTCCTGCTTTTCAGCTGATTAAAACCGCACCTTCTTACTCTTTAGTTTCGTCCATATTCTTTATGCTTTTACCAGATGAAGTATATGTTTACGGTGACTGTGCAATTAACCCAGACCCTACAGCCGACCAACTTGCTGAAATTGCGATTCAGTCTGCTGACTCTGCAAAAGCGTTTGGAATTGACCCACGTATTGCCATGATCAGCTATTCAACTGGTACGTCTGGAACAGGTGCGGATGTTGAGAAAGTACAGCAAGCGACTCAAATTGCACAGCAACGCCGTCCTGATTTACTAATTGACGGTCCACTCCAATATGATGCAGCTTCCGTTGAAAGTGTCGGACGCCAAAAGGCACCGAATTCACCTGTAGCTGGCCGTGCCAATGTATTTATTTTCCCTGACTTAAATACAGGTAACACGACCTATAAAGCAGTACAACGTGCAGCAAATGTAGTCAGCGTTGGACCAATGCTGCAAGGTCTAAACAAGCCAGTCAATGACTTGTCTCGTGGTGCTTTAGTAGATGATATTGTCTTTACTATTGCCTTAACAGCAATTCAGGCAGAACAACAGGCTGCTGCGAAATAATTAATATCATTTAATCTTTTCTACCTCTCGCCATTTGATATCCGCTCAAATGGCTTTTTTTATTCTTAAATAACAACATTCCCTTTTGGTTATTCTTAGTTTTAAAACACTTAGCACTAGTCCTATTCGACTTTCGGTCAAAAGATCAACCAATCCCCCACAAGTTTGTGTTTTTGTCATATAATTTAGCCCGCTAGCTAACAGCCCGCTCAAGAGATTTTCTGGTATGACAACGATTATCAAACAAGATGACTTGATTACATCAATCAAGGACGCCCTACAGTTTATTTCGTACTATCACCCGCAAGACTTTATCCAAGCGATGAGCCGTGCTTATGATCGCGAAGAAAACAAAGCTGCAAAGGATGCAATTGCACAGATTTTAATTAACTCTCGCATGTGTGCGGAAGGTCATCGCCCAATTTGCCAAGATACTGGTATTGTTAACGTTTTCCTTGAAGTGGGCTTAGATGTTAAATTTGATTTAACTATGAGCTTAGACGATGCAGTAAACGAAGGTGTTCGCCAAGGCTACCTTGAAAACAGTAACGTTCTTCGTGCATCTGTACTTGCTGACCCTGCATTTGGTCGTAAAAATACAAAAGACAATACCCCTGCTGTTATTCACTACAAACTCGTCCCGGGTAACAAGGTAGATATTACTGTTGCTGCGAAAGGTGGTGGTTCAGAAAACAAATCTAAACTTGCAATGCTTAACCCATCTGACTCGATTGTTGACTGGGTACTTAAAACTGTTCCGACTATGGGTGCAGGCTGGTGTCCTCCTGGTATGCTCGGTATCGGTATTGGTGGTACTGCTGAAAAAGCCATGATGCTTGCGAAAGAAGCGCTCATGGAAGAAATCAACATGGACGAATTACTTCGCCGTGGACCAGAGAACAAAATCGAAGAACTTCGTATCGAAATCTTTGAAAAAGTAAATGCTCTGGGTATTGGTGCACAAGGTCTTGGCGGTTTAACGACTGTTCTTGATATTAAAATCAAAGATTATCCATGTCACGCTGCAGGCAAACCAGTCGGTATGATTCCTAACTGTGCTGCGACTCGTCATGCTCACTTCCAGCTTGATGGTTCAGGTGTAGCTCATATTCAAGCACCAAAACTTGAAGACTACCCTTCAGTAACTTGGGACTCTTCACAATCTAAGCGTGTAAATCTTGATACCATTACTCAAGAAGAAATGGATTCTTGGAAACCAGGTGACACATTACTTCTTAGCGGTACAATGTACACAGGTCGTGACGCTGCGCACAAACGTATGGTTGAAATGATCGACAATGGTGAAGAATTACCAGTTGATCTTAAAGGTAAATTTATTTACTACGTTGGCCCTGTTGATCCAGTGGGTGATGAAGTCGTTGGTCCTGCTGGTCCTACAACTGCAACACGTATGGACAAATTCACACGTAAAGTACTCGAGCATACTGGTTTATTCGGTATGATTGGTAAAGCTGACCGTGGTCCAGCAGCAATTGAAGCAATCAAAGACAATAAAGCAACTTACCTCATGGCAGTTGGTGGTGCGGCTTACCTCGTATCTAAAGCTGTTCGTGAAGCTGAAGTTGTAGCATTTGCAGACTTAGGTATGGAAGCAATCTACAAATTCGTAGTTGAAGACATGCCTGTATCTGTAGCAGTTGATGTAAACGGTACTTCAATTCACGCAGTGGCTCCAAAAATCTGGCAAGCGAAAATTGGTAAAATTCCAGTAATCGATGCCGCAGCAGGCTAATCAAGAAAAGCACCGAATTCGGTGCTTTTTTTATGCCTTATAATTTTTTTTGGAAATTGAAAAGAATTGTAACAATTGATTCACCAATCTGTTTTATAAAAAAAAAACCCCCCCCGCCATATATTGCATATAGGTCATTTCATGACTATCCGCCCTATTCTCAAAAATCTCTCAATCAGCCTCTGCCTAAGCTGTATTACGACAAGCTTATTTGCTTCTCCTGCCAAATTAAGTTCAGTCAAAGAACTCATGCAAATGAGCCAAATTGATTATTTACTGAAAGAATCAATTAATGAATTAACACCTTATTATGATCAACAAGCTGAGCAGATCATCACTAATATTACGGGCATCAAAACTTTAGGTGCGAAAGAAAAAGAGGCCGCGAAAAAATTAGGCTTACTTTTAAAAGATTCGAGTAACCAGCTCATTAGTAGCCCAAAAACTACGCAAGCCTTACAAGATATTTATTTAAAGACATATACTGAAGAAGAAGTTCAGGCAAATTTAAAGTTTTTAAAAACCCCAGAAGGCCAATCGATTACGCGTAAGAACGTACAGATTATGGGGCAAATTTCAGAATATATGATGGAGCTGGGACAACAAACTTTTAATGACCCTAAAGCACGTGACCATATGCAAGAAGAGATGCTTAAAATTATTGCGCCACTCATGAAAGATAAAGAAAAGTCTTAACTTTTCTTTATCTTTTGCAACCCATTACCACGTTAAAGGATTCCACAATTTAAATGGTTTAATCAGATGAACATCTGACTTTTCGTCATATTTGGCTGGTTTTAACTCTTGTGGTTTATGACGTATTTTTCCTGAAGCATCTTCAGCAACAAAATTATAGCTAGAAGATTTAAGCTCGGTAAATGCAATTTCTCTACGACCGATATTATCTTGCATTAACATAAACGGGCCAGTGTGTTCACCACGGTCCATTTTATTTTCTTCATCGTATTTTAAATAATAAGATGTTCCTGCATCGACCGTAATATCAATATATTTTGGCTCTTGGAAATGAATACCTAATAAAGGACGACTTGCAGAAATACGATAACTTCCTGCTGGCAGTTCAATCCAGTAATAGTGGTTATGCAATAAACTTGGAATTCGCTTGCCATTTACAAACAAATTGATGGCTGCAATTTCCTGACGGTTCCATTTAGTATCTGGCCGATACAGATAGACAACTGCCGCATGTTCATTTTGCGGTTTAATCGGTACAAATGTCTGACCTAGTTTCTGATTTACCCACCCACCCATGCTAAAGCCACCGACATGGTATTGATCAAACACCCCAGGTGCTTTATCTACATCAACTTTCGGTAAAGTCGCAGTCAGCTCACCTGAATTTTTTGCTAAGTGTGATGAACTTTGGCAACCTGCAAGTAATGCGGTACAACTTAATGCAATAATTAAATAACGCATGACATCCCTCAAAGCGTTTTCTTTTGATTTTTCTATATCGCAAAACTATGCGTATTTTGTTTTTTTAGATTAACACCACCTACGTGAATTGAAAACAAAAAAAGCATGAATCACTTACGCGATTCATGCTTTTTAGATGAATGAAATCTAAGCTGACTTCGAATCAATTACTTTTAAATCTGCCTTAGCAACACTTTCATGAGTTGCTGTTTCTTTAGGCTGGCGTTCTGGCTTATAAACAGGTTCAGCTTCACCATTAATCACTGCTTCATTAATGAAAACTGTTCCTACATCTGTACGACTTGGTAAGTCATACATTGTTTCAAGTAAAACATTTTCCAAAATCGAACGTAGACCACGAGCTCCGGTATTACGCTCAAGCGCTCGCTTAGCAACTGCACGTAAAGCTGAATCTTCAAATACAAGGTCAACATTTTCCATATTGAACAAGTATTGGTATTGACGAGTTAATGCATTTTTTGGTTCTGTCAAAATTTGCATTAATGCTTCTTCATCAAGCTCTTCAAGCGTTGCAATAACTGGTAAACGACCAATAAATTCTGGGATCAAACCAAATTTCACTAAGTCAGTTGGCTCAACTTGACGGAACAGTTCAGCAATTTTCTTGCTTTCATCTTTTTTCTTCACGTCAGCTGTAAAGCCAATTCCGCCTTTCTCTTGGCGTTGTTGTACAATTTTTTCCAGTCCAGCAAATGCACCACCACAAATAAATAAGATATTTGAGGTATCAATTTGAATGAACTCTTGCTGCGGATGTTTACGTCCACCTTGTGGTGGAATTGAAGCTACAGTACCTTCAATCATCTTAAGCAATGCTTGTTGTACACCTTCACCAGAAACGTCACGCGTAATCGAAGGATTTTCAGATTTACGTGTAATCTTGTCGATTTCATCGATATAGATAATGCCCTTTTGAGCTTTTTCTACATCGTAATCTGCTTTTTGCAAAAGCTTTTGTACAATATTTTCAACGTCTTCGCCGACATAACCCGCTTCAGTTAAAGTGGTCGCATCTGCCATCGCAAATGGAACATCTAACAAACGAGCCAATGTTTGAGCAAGTAATGTTTTACCTGAACCGGTAGGTCCAATCAGTAGAATGTTACTTTTAGCAATTTCCACATCTTTAGACACATGACCAGATTGCCCGACTTTCAAACGCTTATAATGGTTATAAACGGCAACAGATAATGTCTTTTTGGCAAGATCCTGACCAATCACATATTGATCAAGCGCAGCACGTATTTCATGTGGTTTTGGCAATGCCTTACTCGCCCAGTCACCTGCTTCAACCTGTTGGCTGGTTTGTACAAGGTCTAAGCAGACATCTACACACTCATTACAAATATATGCGTCCTCGCCCGCAATCAGTTTCCCGACTTCAGACTGCGTTTTACCGCAAAATGAACAATGTTTTTGTCCTTGAGGATGTTCGGACATATTCTCTCCACAAATAGAATCTTAAATATGAGGGCAAGCGATAGGGTTAAATGACTATATGGAGGCGTTTTCTAACAACTCAAGCCACTTAAAAACTCCCCTTATGGACGCTTACTTAATACCTGATCGACTAAGCCATATTCTTTTGCTGCTTGTGCAGTCATAAAGTTATCACGATCAGTATCACGAGCAATCGTGTCATAGTCTTGACCACTGTGTTCTGCCATCAAACGATTCAAGCGTTCTTTAATAAATAGAATTTCACGTGCGTGAATTTCAATGTCTGATGCCTGACCACGGAATCCACCTAATGGTTGGTGAATCATTACACGTGCATTTTCAAGGCAATAGCGTTTACCTTTAGCACCAGCATTTAATAAGAATGCGCCCATAGATGCAGCCTGCCCCATACAGTATGTCACTACATCAGGTTTGATAAATTGCATCGTGTCATAAATCGCCATACCAGCAGTGACTGAACCACCAGGCGAGTTAATATAAAGATGGATATCTTTATCTGGGTTTTCAGCTTCTAAGAACAACATTTGAGCAACAATCAAATTTGCCATGTTGTCTTCAACTTCACCAGTTAGAAAAATGACGCGCTCACGTAAAAGTCGTGAATAAATATCAAAAGAACGTTCGCCGCGAGAAGATTGTTCAACCACCACAGGAACTAAAGCATTTTCAATTGTTGGAACATACATACGTTATTTATTCCTAAATTTTTTGTGACTTAACCTATGGCAACAATATGCGGGATAATTTCTCAAATTGCAAAAGGTTCGCACTGAAATATTATATTATTTATACCTAAGTACTTAATGACGTACTCAAATTAACCACATACCTAAAAAATGAAAAAGGCGCCTAAAGCGCCTTTTCCTGACTTCTCAAAAGATTAGCCCATACGGCGAGCTTGTTGTTCTTTCAATAAATCTTCGTAAGATACTGCTTTGTCAGTCACTTTAGCAGCAGCTAAGATATGATCAACAACTTGATCTTCTAATACAACAGCTTCGATTTGAGCACGTTGTTGAGCATCATTTTTGAAGTATTCGATCACTTCAGTTGGATCTTCATAAGAAGAAGCCATGTCGTCGATGTAAGCATCAACACGTGACTGGTCAACTTCAAGTTTAGCATCAGCTAATACTTTGCTTACTAATACGCCAAGTTTAACAGAACGCTCTGCTTGTTCTTTGAACAATTCGTCAGGAAGCATGCTCTTGTCAAAAGATTGAGCACCAGCGCCACCAAATTGTTGAGTGAACTGTTGAACCATTTGTTGACGTTGACGGTCAATTTCTTGAGCAACCATTGCAGCTGGAACTTCAACTTCGTTGGCAGCAACAAGAGCATCAAATGCCGCTTGTTTAACTTGGTTACGTAAACCATTGCGAACTTCACGTTCCATGTTTTTACGAACGTCAGCTTTTAATTTTTCAATGCCTTCTTCTTCAGTAACACCGAAGATTTTTAAGAATTCAGCATCAATCTCTGGAAGTTTAGGTTTTTCAACTTGCTTCACAGTGATTTTGAATTGAGCTGCTTTACCAGCTAAGTTTTCAGCTTGGTAGTCTTCAGGGAAAGTCACATCAATTACTTTCTCTTCACCAGCTTTCATACCAATGATGCCGTCTTCGAAGCCAGGAATCATACGACCTGAACCTAACACAAGTTTAAAGTCTTCAGCAGAACCGCCTTCGAACTTCTCACCGTCGATAGAACCTTCGAAGTCAAAAGTCACTTGCATATCTTTTTTCGCCATACCCTTGGTCACAGCCCAAGTTTGACGTTGTTTTTGCAAGTTTTCGATCATAGTGTCGACGTCAGCATCTTTAATTTCAGCTGTTTTACGTTCAACTTCTAAGCCGTCAAATGCTTTTACTTCAACTTCAGGATAAACTTCTACAGTCGCTTCAAAAACTAAAGCATCTTCTTTATGTTCAACTTTCTCAATGTTCGGCATACCTACCGCATTGATTTTTTCTTGTTGAATTGCTTCAAATACGCTGTCACGAATGATGTCATTCACAACTTCTTGATAAATACTTGCACCGTATTCGCGACGAACAACGTTTGCAGGTACTTTGCCCGGACGGAAGCCGTTGATCTTCACAGTTTTGGCAGTGCGCTTCAAACGAGCTTCAAATTGCTCGTTAATACGGCTCGTCGGTACAGAAACATTTAAACGACGGGCAACGCCCGAAACCGCTTCAGTCGTTACTTGCATGGCTTCCTCGATAAAAATTAGTTAGTAGGAACAGTTTTTAAAAAAGTGCTGTATTATATGACAACTTTCAAGATATACAAAATTAACCGATCAGATCAGTAAATTGAAGGTGGTTTTTCCAGGAAATTTCACAATAATTTTATGATTTTTTAATTTTTTTTAATTCACCCTTAAGCCAAAGTAATTTTTTAGTTATTCTTCATAAATCTAAAATTACAATTAAATTTCATATTATTATCGATTTTATAAACAGTTAAGAATAATCAATCAATTAGAGAATTTTAGACACAAAAACCTATTAAATCTTTCATATTTTCTTCATAATCCTATCGGCAAATCCAATTAACACAAACTGTACATATAAATAAGAATTATTATTATTCGCATAACGTTTTGTATTTAAGTCCTGAAAGTCATGTCATTGATTAGAACACGTAAAAAAATTGTTTCATCTGCAATCGCTTCATCCCTTTCTATGATTGCAAGTACTGCAATGGCACAAGAAGCTGTTTCACAACTACCAACGATTCATACTAAAGCGACTCAAGAAGAATCTTTAAAGGTTGATCAATCAGCAAACTCTAAATTCGTTGCTCCGTTAAAAGACACACCAAAATCTGTTTCTATTCTTTCGCAAAAATTAATTAAAGATACAAACTCTAATACCCTACTCGAAGCGTTACGTTATGAACCTGGTATTACATTAGGTGCTGGTGAAGGCGGTACCCCGTTTACAGATATGCCTTACATTCGTGGTTATAGCGGTCAATCTTCTATTTATGTAGATGGTGTTCGTAATACAACTTCTCAGAATCGAGATATGTTTGCTATTGAGCAAGTTGAAGTCATTAAAGGCTCTTCTTCTGCTCTTGGTGGTGGTGGTAGCGTTGGGGGCAGTATTAACCTCATCCCTAAAGTTGCTCATGAAGGTGATGTATATCAAGGTAGTATTCAAAGCGGTACCGACAACTATCGTCATATTCAGTTAGATGCGAACAAAGATTTTGGTAATGGTATTGCTGGCCGTGTAGTAATTATGGGCCACGAAAATGAGAAAGCCGGCCAAAGTAATGGTGCCGAATATAAACGTGTAGGTATTGCTCCAAGTATTACTTTCGGCTTAGATACAGCAACACGCGGAACACTAAGCTACTATTATTTACGTAGCAATGATGAACCTGATGCAGGCATTCCTTTTAACAATGCAAACCCAGCAAAGCCTCCTGTTGGGGTTACAGTAACACCTGGTGGTGGTAAGCCTGTTGATGTAAAAGCTGGAACTTATTATGGTTGGAAAGCACGTGATTTTGACAAACGTGAAAACCATATCGGTACCTTTAAATTAGAACATGACTTTAATGAAAACCTGACATTATCGAATATAGCGACTTATAACAAATCTAAATCAGATTATGTTTATACCAATGCAGATGACTCAAAAGGTAACATTTATAGAGGTACGGTTGCTCGTCGTGCTTTAAGTCGTATTCTCGATACCGATGCATATAGTGATCAACTTTCCCTAAGAGGCAAATTTAATACTGGTTCATTAAAGCATTCTTTTAATGTTGGTACCGAGTGGAGCTTCCAAGAAACTGATCAAGGTGTACATACTTTTACTAATGCTGCTGGTGAAACCACTTCAACCATTTTGGACAGCAATATTCAAAACTGTACTTCAGCTGCTGCTGTGGCAAATGGCTGGTGTACGAGTTTAAATAATCCAGGCAATGGTGCCTTCACAGATAAGCGTGGATCTATCACAGCACAATCGACCACTCGTAGTCACAATGTAGGCATTTATGCTTTAGACAGTATTGAATTTAATCCACAATGGTTACTTAACTTAGGTGTGCGTTGGGATAAATTTGAAACTGAGAAAAAATATAATAAGGATGTAGATGGACGTACTCCTCATAAAGCTGGTGATAAATTAGAAAGCGATACAGACTACTTCTCTTACCAAGCTGGTTTAGTTTTTAAACCAACAGAAGATGGTAGTATTTATTTAAGCTATGCTACGTCAGCAAACCCAGTAGGTGTGCTTGCTGAGGGTGACACAGGTTCAGATTCTATTAGCGACTCAGGTACTGCAAGTGCGAGTGCAAATGCTCTCAAGCCAGAAGAAGCACGTACTTTCGAGTTAGGTACAAAATGGGACTTATTTAATAACCGTGCGAACTTAACAGCAGCAGTTTTCCGTACTGAAAAGCAAAATACTCGTATCCAAATCGACCCTAATACAACCGCCAATGCTGGTAAAAGTAAAGTTGATGGATTTGAAATTAGTCTGAATGGGAAAATTACCGATAAATGGGATGTTTCCACAGGCTATAGCTATTTAGATAGTGAAATCACCGAAGCTGCCTATAACGCAGTTGCTCAAGAAGGTAAACCATTACCATTTGTAGCGAAGAACAGCGCTACCCTATGGTCTACTTACCGAGTAATGCCTCAATTGACTCTAGGTGCTGGTGTTGAATATCGCGATCAAGTTTTTGTGAACACAACTGCTCCGAAATATCTGCCAACCTATACCATTTACAATGCTATGGCTAAATATGATGTTAATAAGAATGTGAATTTGCAGCTTAACATCAACAATATCTCTGATAAGCGCTATTTCACTAGTGCGCATGCAGCTCACTACGCATTTGAAGGTAATGGCCGTAATGCTGTCTTAGCGATTAACTTTAAATACTAAGGATTAATTCCATAATTTATTTATGGAATTAATTAAAGTTCATATAAAATAGCCTCGTCATGAGGCTATTTTTACAAATGAAGTATCTATTAAAAAGGTGTTTGCCGTGATTCATCATATCCCCAATGTTTTAAGCAAAGAGCAAGTTGCCGAGTTTCGTAAGCTCATGGAAGAAGCCAATTGGGTAGGTGGAAAAGTGACTGCTGGCACCTTGTCTGCTTCGGTGAAAAGAAATCAGCAACTCTCAGAACAAGACCCCCTTACCCATCATTTAAGTGATATCGTCATCAAAGCAATTTGGCAAAATCCTTTGTTTCAGGCCGCGGCCCTGCCTCACAAAATTATTCCACCGCTTTTTAATCGTTATGATGAACATGAAAGTTTTGGTTTTCATGTAGACAACTCAATTCGTCTTATTCGTGGTACAGCGGAACAAATTCGTACAGACCTATCATGTACATTATTTTTAAGTGAGCCGGATGAATATGAAGGTGGTGATCTGGTTATTGAAGATACCTATGGTTATCACGAAGTTAAATTACCTGCTGGTGACGTAGTTCTCTACCCATCTACCAGTCTACATGAAGTGAGTAGTATTACAGCAGGTACTCGTTTTGCTTCCTTTTTCTGGATTCAAAGTTTAGTACGTGACGATAGTAAACGGCATCTTTTATTTAGTTTAGATGAAAGTATTCGTGAACTCCGTAAATCACATGGTGATAGCTATTCTGAGGTCATGAAATTAACTAATATTTATCACAACCTAATCCGTATGTGGTCAGAGCTGTAACACTATTTATTTTTGCCTTATTTGGACTAATTAATTATTTTTATCTCAATAAGGCAAAACAATGAAAATTATTTTCGACAAAACATTAAACAACGCAAAATTAGAAAATTATTTTCTGAACACTGAAATTAAAATGAGTATAAGACTTTTGCACAACGTGTAATCATTGTTTAGATGTGATATATCTAAACAATAAGCATATTAGCAAACCACCAAACTTACTATTACATGGTCTATAGATGAAAACGAATCACTTGTTTGCCCAGCCTACTCAAGCAAGACATCATCTCGAACTCCTGATGCTGCGCCTCGCGCGCGTATAAATTTTTGTCTGCATTTTAGAGCAGACCTTTCTGAATTCCCTTTAATTTTTCTGTATTAGATACCATATATAACTGTAGAACGTTGCCTTTCATACGATACCTAGAGCAACCGTGCTACGAGATAAGGAGTTTTCTCATGATGTTGGCTGACCCTAGCAAAAAATACCGCCGTATGTACCAGCGAGTCGATTTACCAGATCGCCAATGGCCAAATAACGAAATTACAAAAGCGCCAATCTGGATGAGCACGGATTTACGTGATGGTAACCAAGCAATTTTTGAACCGATGAACATGGAACAAAAATTCAAAATGTTCAAAATGCTTGTAAAAATCGGTTTTAAACATATTGAAATCGGTTTCCCGTCTGCATCTCAAATTGACTTCGATTTTACTCGTATGTTGATCGAAGAAAATCATATACCTGATGATGTATACATTGAAGTATTGGTTCAGGCACGTGACCATTTAATTGAGCGTACCTTCGAAGCTTTAGCAGGTGCTAAGCGCGCAATTGTGCATATTTATAACTCTAACTCTCCAACCTTCCGTCAAAAAGTGTTGAATGTAGATGTAAATGGCGCAAAACAGTTGGCAGTGAATGCAGCTCAGAAAGTAAAAGAATATGCTGCACAATATCCTGAAACTGACTGGATTTTCCAGTACAGTCCAGAATGTTTCTCTGCAACTGAATTAGAAGTAGCGAAAGAAGTCTGTGATGCGGTTACAGAAATTTGGGATGCACGCCCAGATCATAAAGTTATTTTGAACTTACCTGCGACTGTAGAAGTTTCTACGCCAAATGTTTATGCAGACCAAATCGAATGGATGCATCGTAATTTGGCACGTCGTGATGGTGTGATTATTTCCGTTCACTGTCACAATGACCGTGGCTGTGGTATTGCCGCATCAGAACTTGCCATTATGGCGGGTGCCGACCGTGTTGAAGGTTGTGTGTTTGGTAATGGTGAGCGTACAGGTAACGTTGACGTTGCAGCAATTGCATTGAACATGTACACCCAAGGTGTAGCGCCAGAGTTAGATTTCTCTAATATTAATGAAGTCATTGCAACGGTTGAAGAATGTACTGGTTTGCCTGTACACCCTCGTCATCCATATGCAGGTGACTTGGTATTTACTGCATTCTCTGGTTCGCATCAAGATGCAATCAAAAAAGGCTTTGAATACCAGAAAAACGAAGAAATCTGGGATATGCCTTACTTACCAATCGACCCGAAAGATTTGGGCCGCGACTATGATGCTGTCATTCGTGTAAATAGTCAGTCTGGTAAAGGTGGTATCGCTTACTTATTAGAATCAAACTATAACGTTGTATTGCCTCGTCGCTTACAAATCGAATTTAGTCAGGTTGTTCAACAATATACTGATGAAAATGGTACAGAGATTAGTGCTAAACAAATCTGGACTTTATTTAAAGACACGTATGTTGAAGTGAAAAACCACCATTACACGGTCAAAAACTATAAGTTATCTGACATTAATGGTACTCAAATTATTGAACTTGAGATTGATGTTGAAGGTGAAACTCAACAATTACGTGGCGAAGGTAATGGTCCAATCTCTGCATTCTTAAATGCACTTCAATTACCAATTGACGTATTGAACTACGAAGAACGTAGTATTAGTTCAGGTGCAAATGCCAAAGCATTAACCTTAATTGAACTTCAAGTGAAAGGTACAGGTAGAGGCTCATTTGGTGCAGGTGTTCACGACAACACAGTCACTTCATCTATTGAAGCCATTATTGCATGTACCAACCGTTTGATTGATCAAGGTGTTTTAAGTACAGATCAGGTTGTTGCTGCCGCTGTTTAATTAAAAAAAAGACTTTGGAAAGGATACCTAGCTTGGTATCCTTTCTTTTTATTCCTGAAAGATTTAAAAGGCGAAATGTTCCCGTGTCTTTTCCAGCTGACTCAGTGGGGTTAGTCACTCCGCAAAAGTTCCAATTTGAAGAACCCTTACATCTTGAATGTGGCCGTGTTTTACCGCGCTTTGAGTTAATGGTTGAAACTTACGGCACTTTAAATGCAGATAAATCAAATGCGATTTTAATCTGCCATGCCCTTTCCGGACATCATCATGCAGCGGGTTATCACCATGAAGATGATAAAAAAGCTGGATGGTGGGATAGCTGTATTGGCCCGGGTAAGGCAATCGACACAAATAAATTTTTTGTAGTTGCACTCAACAATATTGGTGGATGTAGCGGATCGACCGGTCCAACTTCACCAAACCCTGAAAATGACAATCGCCCTTATGGACCAGATTTCCCATTAGTAACGGTACGCGACTGGGTTAAAACTCAAGCCATGCTTTCTGATCGTTTAGGAGTAAGCGTTTGGTATGCAGTCGTTGGCGGTTCATTAGGGGGCATGCAAGCACTACAATGGTCGGTAGATTACCCTGACCGTTTACAAAAATGTGTCGTTATTGCCAGTGCGCCAAAGCTTTCAGCACAAAATATTGCGTTTAACGAAGTGGCACGTCAGTCAATTCTGTCTGACCCGGACTTCCATCATGGTCGTTATTTGGAAAATGATAGCTATCCAAAACGTGGTTTGATTTTGGCTCGTATGGTCGGCCATATTACCTATCTTTCCGAAGAAGCCATGAAACAAAAATTTGGTCGTGATTTAAAGTCCGGCAAGTTTATGTACGGTTTTGATGTCGAGTTTCAAGTTGAAAGTTATCTGCGTTATCAAGGTGAACAGTTTAGCCGTAACTTTGATGCCAATACTTATCTAATTATGACCAAAGCTTTGGATTACTTTGATCCTTCGCGTGAGTACGGCCACTCGCTTACAGAAGCGATGAGTAAGACCAAATGTCAGTTCCTGATTGTCTCATTCACCACTGACTGGCGTTTTGCACCAAGCCGTTCACAAGAAATTGTAGATGCACTCATTACCAATCATAAGCCGGTAAGTTACCTCGATATTGATGCTGAACAAGGTCATGACTCGTTTTTATTCCCGATTCCACTGTATGTCAAAACACTGCGCGCTTTCTTAGGCGGTGAAGAACATTTAAAATCGACATCACTGGAGGCAAGCTAATGCGTATTGATCAACAACTGGCAGAAAAGTGGATTAAACCCGGCTCTAGCGTACTCGATTTAGGGTGTGGTGACGGTGAATTACTCGCTCATATGAGCCAAAAGCATCAAATTCGTGCTTATGGTTTAGAAATTGATCAAGAAAAGATTGCAATTGCCGTCAGTCGCGGGTTAAATATTATTCAACAAGATTTGAATCTCGGTTTGAGCCGTTTTGCCGACCAGTCTTTTGACTATGTGGTTATGGCACAGGCTTTGCAAGCCGTAGATGCACCCGATGTTTTATTAAGAGACATGGTGCGTGTGGGTAAACAGGCTATTATTACTTTTCCAAACTTTGCGCATTGGAAGACTCGCTCTTTTCTAGCATTAAAAGGAATGATGCCTGTATCGGATGCTCTACCATATATGTGGTATAACACCCCCAACATTCATTTATGTACGTTTAAAGATTTCGAAGCACTATGTGCGGAAAATCAAATACAAATTATTAATCGACTCGCCGTCAATGGAAACCAGCAGGGAAGCCTGTTAAGCAAACATGTTCCGAATTTGTTTGGTGAAGTCGCTATTTATCGAGTGAGTGCACTATGAAAAAGACATTATTTAGCACACTAATTGCAGGACTGCTAAGTATGCAGGCTCATGCAGATTATATCGCCCAGCCACAATCGGTTGCGAGCCAGGCTGCGCGCTTCTCCACAATGGGGATTCATGACCTTCAAAAAGCGGCTCAAGCGGGTCAGGCTGGCGCACAATTTTATCTTGGAACACGTTATCAATACGGTAAAGACGTAGCAAAAGACGATAAACAAGCTTTTACTTGGTTCAAAGCTGCTGCTGACCAAGGCCTTTCACCTGCGCAATTAAATGTTGGCCGTATGTACGCCGATGGTATTGGCGTTAAGAAAGATGAGTCTATGGCTCGTAAGTATTTCGAAAAAGCGGCAAGTAACGGCGATAACCGTGCAAGCTATAACCTTGCGATGATGGAAGAGCAAAAGAAAAACTACGTAGGTGCTTACCAGTGGTATGAGCTTTCAACTCGTGATGGTATGCTCGACAATAAAGTAATTAGCTTATCTGAAGGTAAAAAGACGGCTCTTGCTGCAAACTTAACTCAAGAGCAAATCCGTATGGCACGTGACCGCGCGGATAAATGGATTCAAGCACAATAATAATCCAGCTTATAGTTACTCGACTAAAACCACCTTATATCACCTATAAGGTGGTTTTAGTTTTTAAGCTTCTAATTTTATATTCTATTTGTTTTGCTCTATATCCCCTTTCAAAAAACACGTAACATAGCTCACGTTCAATATTGGTTATAAAGTTTGGTTATCTTATGTCTACCCCACATTGGTTTGAGCAGGGCTCTTTAGTCCTTGCAAGTAATAACAAAGGTAAAGTCGCAGAGTTTGAAAAACTTTTTGAACAGCTTAAGTTACCTGTAGAAATTATTCCTCAAGGTCGCCTTAATATTCCCGACGCCATTGAAGACGGCCTAAGCTTTATTGAAAATGCCATTATTAAAGCACGTCATGCCTCTAAAATTTCAGGGAAACCTGCTATGGCTGATGACTCAGGTATTTGTGTTCCCGTTTTAGGTGGTGCACCTGGTATTTATTCAGCACGCTATGCTGGAGAACATGGTGACGATGCAGCGAATAATGCCAAGTTATTAAATGATCTTTTGCCATTTCGTAAAAATGGAGAAGTGATTGAAGGCATGTTCGTATGTGTGCTTGCTTTAGTGACTCATGCGGAAGATCCATTACCACAAATTTTCCAAGGCATTTGGCATGGTGAAATTTTAGAAGCGCCACGCGGTGAAAATGGTTTTGGTTATGACCCACTGTTCTGGTTACCAGAGCTACAAGTTTCTAGCGCTGAGTTGTCTAAAGAAGAAAAAAATAAGATTAGTCATCGTGGGCAAGCGATGCAGTTATTTAGAGAGAGCTTGCAGAAGTAAAACTTTTATAGCATTTATTTATTTTAACGTTAAAGCCATTTGCTATCGTGCTAGGCGACATGAATGTCGCCCGTCGAACTGCGACATCAAGGATGTGTCGTCAGTTCGACAAATGGTTTTGTTACTTTTGACGAAACAAAAGTAAATATTGCCTATATACACAAAACAAGCATATAACCACTATTAAAAGGCAGTCTGATCTAAACATCTTACTTAGAAATAAAGATGTAAAAACACTGCATAAATCGCAATACACAAACAACTCACTATAGTCCCCGAAGCGATATAAGCCGCTGATCTACCCGTCCCTTGATAATGTGTTTCTAAGGCTACAATATTAGCTGCTGGTGGCAAGCAAAACATTAAAAACATTACACCAATATGCTGATTTATATTTGGAATCGGTAAAAATCTATAACTTAATCCACAAAGTAAAAATCCACAGGCTACTTTAAATGCTTGAGCTTTTGTACTGTAAATTAAATCTTTTGCATAAACTCTGGTACGGCGCAGCCACATTCCAAGCACACACATACCTGCAAAAGTCATCGCAAATTTAGCAACCTCATAAACCCAATGTATAACAGGGCTTTCGATATGCTGGGCTCCTAAAAGTCTGAGTACAACAGCACAGAATATCGATATACAAGGCGGAGAAGTTAAAACCTTTTTTAATATATTGAGCTTACTTTGCGGTGCCGTAGTAACGGCAGTCACAGCCCAAGCATTGCCAAAAAGCGACATTCCAATATATAAAGCAACAATCGGAGCAGTTGCTTCAGGGCCAAATAAAGCCATGGCGAAAGGAAAACCAAGCCATCCCATGTTGGTATAACTTACGCAAAGCGCCAATAAGCGGTCTTTAAATAGAGCCAAATAAGCAAAGAAAATAATGAACGCCGAACCAAAACTAAAAAGCATTAAGCTCAAGCTTCCCGATTGATAAAAGACCATGTTGTAAATAATCACAATCGGAATCAGGAGTCGTGCAAGCCAAGCTGAGAGAATAGGTTTTACGGTTTCTGAAATGGAGGTCTGAGCAAGTAGAAGTCCTGTGATAAATGCCAATACAGGCAGTAATAATGCCACGCTCTCTCCTATCACTCGTCAAAATCAGCTTGTTATGCTACACCTTTTGATTTTGAAATGTATGATCAATTTCAAGTAAGTTCGTCTAAGAACGAAGCTCAATAAAATTTTAAAATCCTCCTAAAAATATCTTTAAAAAAACTAGTCGTAAGTGACTACTTATAAATATTGTCTTAAAAATGAAATATAAGTGTCACATTCCTGTCATGGCAACCTGTTGAGATAAAGCGAACTAAAAAGAGGTATAAAATTATGGCCGGTTTATCTATTTGGCATGTCGTCATTTTCGCAATTGTAGTTATTTTATTGTTCGGTACATCTAAATTAAAAAATATTGGTAAAGATGTTGGCGGTGCAGTAAGAGACTTTAAAAAATCAGTTCGTGAAGAAGACGAAGCTGCATCTTTAAATACTCCTCGTACAATCGATGCACAAGTTAAAACATCTGAAAGCACATCAGTGAAAAGCTAAAGGTTTGACCCATGCTTGATGTAGGAATGACAGAGCTACTCTGTTTTGCAATTATTGCAATTTTAGTTTTAGGTCCAGATAAGCTTCCCGAAGCTGCACGCTTTGCAGGCCGCTGGTATGTTCGACTAAAACGCTATATTACCAATCTGCAAAACGAGATTGATCAGGAGCTTCGTCTTTCTGAGTTCCGCAAAGAAATGCAAGAGGAACTTAACCGCATCGAAGCATTGGAACGAAAAGTACAGCAACAGCTTGAAGAAATACAAAAACAGCAAATTTCAGAACATTTAGAAGTTACTGAAACGCCTAAAACAACACCAAAGCCTATTCGGAAATGTATTCCTATATCAGACCATTACAAAGTACCGTATGTTGCTAAACCTACGCCTTTAGTGACTCAAATTGATATTGCAGAAATATCTCCTGTTGAATTGAAGATTGCCGTATGAACCAACTGCCTTCAACCACTGTAAATAGTCAAGAAAACTTAGACCAAATGCCAATCATGAATCATTTGGTTGTTTTAAGACGCCATTTATTCAGGATTGTAGGGGTAACATTATTCTTATTCTTTTGTTTATTACCCTTCCGAAATAATACTTACCAATTATTATCTGAGCCTTTAAGGTTACAACTCCCTGCATCATCGTCAATGATTGCAACAGATGTAACAGCAACCTTTATGGCGCCATTTAAACTTAATTTATTTGTCGCACTTATGCTTGCAATGCCATTTATTCTTTATGAAATATGGTCTTTTGTTCGCCCTGCGCTTTATCAAAAAGAACGCCATTTAGCGCTACCGTTACTGATTGGTAGTATTGTCCTATTTTATGCAGGTGTCGCTTTTGCTTATTACATTACCTTGCCTGCAATATTACATTTCTTTATTAGCGTTTCACCTGAAACAGTAGCACCAATGACCGATATTAATAGTTATTTAAGCTTCTGTTTAAAGCTATTTTTGGTATTTGGTGTGACCTTTGAGATTCCTATCGCGACCTTGCTACTCATTTTGATTGGTGTAGTAAATACGCAAAGCCTTGCTGAAAAAAGACGTTTTATTATTGTGGGCTGTTTTTTTGTTGCAATGTTTATTACTCCACCAGATGCGATTTCAATGGTGATGTTAGCTATTCCAATGTGGTTACTTTTTGAAATAGGCCTACTGTTCGGTAAGATTCTTGAGAAGAGAAAAAGCCAGACTGCTGAATAATTTAAAACTTCTCTTTAAAAGCCCGAATATTAAAATTTGGGCTTTTTACTTTTAAATCGTCTTAATTAATCAAACCATAAACTGTCTTCAAAGTGACTTAAAAATGTAAGAAAAGTGTCATTTCCAATCCATAGAATCGACTCAACAAATATACACACAAAAGTTACGGATTTATTATGACAACTGCTTCTAACCACCCAACACGTCGCGATATTTTAAAATGGTTTACGGGGATTCCTTTTCTTCCATTAGGTGCGATGGCTACGGCAGCAACGTTAGCAGGCTGTAATGACAGCAATAATGATTCAGATGTTGTTACTCCACCACCAACAGTAAACTTTAAAAACGCAACCTTTACATCAATGGCAGCGCCATCTTTAGCTAACCCAGCGGCGATGGCAACCACAACTGTTGCATCAAGCCTTTCAATTAATTGGGAAGATGGCTCAAAAACTGACTACACATTAGCGTATAAGCCTTTCTTTACCACAGGTGATTTGGTTGCAGACGGTAAAGGTGGAAAAATTCTGGCGGGTGGTTATGTTGATATTAATAATCAACCAATTATTGATAAGTCAAAACCAGGTCAAGAACGTCAATTCTTCTCTGACTGTCCGGACGGAAGCTCTTTAATTAGCTTTAAACAAGCAACAGGCCGTGACTTTACCGATGCAGACAAACAAGCTTTAGGTGTTACTGGCAACCCTGTATTTCACGTAGTTCAATTTGAATATACGACTCGTGACCAAAGCTTAGCGTCTATGTATGGTTTACTACCATCTCCAATTGCAATTTTAACTTTAGACCAAGACCCTAAAACTGGTCATTTAACTCTTGTTAAATACCACAATGTCGATACCTCTAAAGTAAACGGTTTATGGATCACGTGTGGTGCAAGTTTATCTCCATGGGGAACTCACCTGTCGAGTGAAGAATATGAACCAGATGCAAACAATGTTGCTGGAAGCTATTTACCAGTATTTAGCAAAAACTTATTTGGCGACAGTACAAAAGGTAATCCTTACCACTACGGTCACTTACCAGAAGTTACTGTAAATACGGATGGTACAGGTTCAATCAAAAAACATTACTGTTTAGGTCGTATCTCTCACGAACTTATTCAAGTTATGCCAGATAACCGCACTGCATTGATGGGTGATGATGCAACAAATGGCGGTTTATTCATGTTTGTTGCAGATAAAGAAAAAGACTTATCTGCGGGTACGCTCTATGTTGCTAAATGGAAGCAAACCTCAGGTGTAGGTGCTGGTGCCGGTGATATTTCGTGGATTAACCTTGGTCATGCAACAAGTGCTGAAGTAAAGAGCTGGGCTGATCAATATAAGATTACCGACCTGATGGATGTAAAAACGTCTGATCCAAAAGATGCAAGCTACACCAAAATCCGTTATAGCGGTAAAGACAACTGGGTAAAACTTGTACCTGGTAAAGAACGTGAAGCGGCTTTCTTAGAAACGCATCGTTATGCAGCCTTGGTTGGTGCAAGTATGGGCTTTACTAAGATGGAAGGCACAACTGTAAATATCAAAGACAAAATTGCTTACTCTGCGATGTCTTATGTACAGTCTTCTATGGTTGATAAAACTACTGATATTCAAGTACAAGGTCCAAAAGCTGGTGCAATTTACGCACATACGTTAAAAGGCAGCCAAGTTGATAACAAAGGTCAGCTTATTAACAGTGAATGGGTATCGACTCATATGGAACCACCTGCAGCTTTAGTGGGTGAAGACCTAACAACTGCTGATGCTTTAGGTAATACTGCAAATGCAGATAAAATTGCCAACCCAGATAACATTAAGTTCTCTGAAAATTTACGTACCCTCTTCATTGGTGAAGATAGTGGTATGCACGTAAATAACTTCTTATGGGCATATAATGTTGATACCAAACAATTAAGCCGTATCTTATCAACACCTGCTGGTGCAGAATCTACAGGTTTGCACGCAGTTGACTCTGTAAATGGTTGGACTTATATCATGAGTAACTTCCAGCACCCTGGTGACTGGGAATCTCCATTACACGATAAAGTAAAAGCAACTCTTGATCCTCTTGTTCGTGCAAACTACAAAGATCGTTTTGCAGCAGCAGTTGGTTATATTACAGCTGACCCTATAGCACCATCTGTTGTGAAGAAATAATTCTTAGCGCAACTCAAAAGAAGCCTGCCTTATGCAGGTTTCTTTTATTTAAAAGCATTTATAAAAATAAAAAGCCCTTTTCTTTTTTGACTAAACGATCAAATTTTTCATTAAGTTATCATTAAAACGTCAAGACCTCGTCATATTCAAAATTTAAGCTAATCAAGACTTTTAGAAAAAACTTATTTTGAATTAGGAATTTAATATGAACGATTTGACGCCATATCATGAAGATCAGGAATTAGACAACAACACTTCAGACAATATTCACTTTCGTGATGTTTTAGACCAATATGTGAGCCGTCGTAGCCTCATTACTAAAGCAGCAAGCGGTGCTGTGGCATTAACTTTAGCCTCTACTTTAACGGGCTGTAATGATAATAACGATGACTCTGGTTCTAACAACGGTGGAACTGCTCCAGTCGATCCAAATAAAAAGCCTGAAAAACTTACCTTTACGCCAGTGGCTAAAAATTTAAATGATATTGTGACCGTACCAGAAGGTTACGAAGCAAATGTAATTTACGCTTTAGGTGATTCTCTTAATCCTTCTTTTGGTGATTGGGACGATAACAATATTCCATCTGGTCCAAGCTTCCAGTTTCGCTCAGGTGACTGCCATGATGGTATGCACTATTTTGGTTTAAACACATCAACAAACCGTTTTGATGACACTGTCTCAGCACAAGGTTTATTGGTGATGAACCACGAATACATCAACCAAACCTTTCTACACCCTAAAGGTCCAACCAAAGTTGATGGACGCCGCCCAGAAGACGAAGTCATTCGTGAAACCAATGCCCATGGGGTTTCTGTAGTTCATATCAAAAAAGACCCTGTTACTCAAAAAGTCGAGGTTGTAAAAAACTCTATTTTTAATAGACGCATTACAGGTTCTACAGTCATGGACTTCGCTGGTGCCGCGGCAGGATCTAACTTACTTTCGACGCGTTTTTCGCCTGCTGGCCGCCAGACTCGTGGTACACACAACAACTGTGGTAATGGCTATACACCTTGGGGAACATACTTAACCACGGAAGAAAACTTCATTGGTTATTTTGCGCGTAGTACAACTGATGATGCGCTACGTACTCCAGAAGAAATTATTGCTCTTAAACGCTATGGTCTTAAAGCAGGATCAAGCTCTCGCTACGGTTGGGAAACCGCAATTGGTCAAGTAGAGGCGCAAGACCTATATGACCGCTGGAATGCCGATGTAAAAGCAGCTCAAGCAACTCAAGATTACCGCAATGGACCAAACACATTTGGCTGGATGGTCGAAATTGACCCATTTGATAATCGCCAAAATCCGGTTAAACGCACATCATTAGGCCGTTTTGCCCATGAAGATAGTGCATGCCGTGCCGTAGCAGGTCAACCAATCGCATTTTATATGGGGGATGACTCTCGTGGCGAATATATCTATAAGTTTGTTTCAACCGCAGTGTGGGACACAAAAGATATAAACGGCGGCTATGCAGCCGGTGACAAATACATGAACTCAGGTAAGTTGTATGTTGCCAAGTTTAATAACGATGGTTCAGGTCAATGGATTGAACTTGCCTACGGTAAAAATGGTTTAAATGAAAGTAACACTACCTATCCATTTAAATCTCAGGCAGAGGTAGTCACTTTTGCACGCTTGGCGGCAGATTCAGTCGGAGCAACTAAAATGGATCGCCCAGAGTGGGCTACAGTTAACCCAATCAATGGCGAAATCTATGTCACACTTACAAATAACTCAAACCGTGGTAAAGATTACCCTACAGATGCGGCTAACCCTCGTAACTATACCGATCTGTATGCAGGCACAAAAGAACAAAAAGGAAATGTGAACGGTCATATCATCCGTTTTAGAGAAGCCGATGACAAAACCACTGCTGAAACCTTCAAATGGGATATTTATCTGTTCGGTGCAGAAGCTTCGATGGCTTCAAATATCAATTTGTCAGGTTTAACAGACAATAACGACTTTTCGTCTCCAGATGGTATGTGGTTTGACCCACGCGGTGTTCTCTGGATTGAAACAGATGACGGCGCTTATACAGATGTCACCAACTGTATGATGCTTGCAGCTCTGCCAGGACAAATTGGTGATGGTGGTGCGGCAACTACTTCAAATGGTCAGCAAACCATAACAGGTGCTAAAGTTACAGATGCAACATTACGCCGTTTCTTAGTTGGACCAAAGCAATGTGAAATTACTGGTATTGCCATGACACCTGACTACAAAGCTATTTTCATTAATGTTCAGCATCCTGGTGAAGACTCGGCAAGTTATGCAAAACCAGAAAGTAACTGGCCTGCCACACAAAAAGATCCAAGCAACAAAACTGCCCGCCCACGTTCGGCAACTGTAGTTATTACCCGTAAAGATGGCGGTGTTATTGCTGGTTAATTGATTTCTTCCTAGAAAATGCCGATCAAGTGATCGGCATTCTTTTAACGGTTTAGAGGCACCTGCTGCTGTACAATTTGGCCGCTATGTTCGCCTTGCTGGGTCTTTTCCAACCAAATCCATTCATTATTGGTCATTCTTAAAAAATTCGAACACCGGGTTCCATATACTGGACTTTGAATAAAAGTCGATGATAACAACTCTTCCATTTCTGGTTGAATGCCTGTATTTGGCAACAATGCTGTGGTGACCTTGCGCTCATCTTCTAAAATATCCCACGCTGCATGTTGCAAGCTTAACTCTTCTGTTTTGTGCTGATGCATAGGCAAGAACTCTTGCGTAAAACGTGTGCGTAAATGTCTGGTTTTCTCCCAGTGATCGGACATTAAACCATTCGAAACCACATAAACACCGTTGGCTAATACTTGAGGAGCCTCACCACGATTGCTCATGTAGACCGCTTGATCGGCAGTCCCCATAAACAGGTTAAAACCAGCAAAGTTCTGTTGCCGTTGTTCTAATTGCTGAGCAAAGCGAATCGGTAATAAATCAGACTCTAAAAAAGCCTGAACCAAATGACCACGAGAAGTTTCATATTGTTTTTTATCACGTCCATCACGGAAATTGGTTAACACAGCCCATCGGCCCTGCGGCGTAACACCCATCCAAGTACCACCGGACTGTAAGTCTTGCCCTGCAATGATTGGCGTATGTTCCCATTGATGCAACAATGCTGTTGATCGATGATAAAACTCATCACGGTTTGAAATCAGACACAAGGGCATATCATCCAGAACATGCCATGCTAAAGCCACAATACACATTGATTCTTGTTCCCTATGTTTACACATTGAATGTACAACATTTTTCACATCATTCCGCTACAATCTGTCAAAACGTAAGATCAAGGAGCAGCAATGCTGACCTATCCTAATATCGATCCGGTCGCAATACATCTAGGACCTCTTCAAGTCCATTGGTATGGACTCATGTATTTATTGGCATTTTTATGTGCTTGGGGACTCGCTTCCTACCGTGCCAAACAGCGTGATGGCTGGACATCGGACATGGTTTCCGATCTGGTGTTTTACGGCGCCTTAGGGGTTGTACTCGGCGGACGTATCGGCTATGTGCTTTTCTATGAGTTTGATAAATTCCTTGAAAACCCGATCTGGCTTTTCCAAGTCTGGACAGGTGGTATGAGCTTCCACGGCGGCTTCTTAGGCGTCATGATTGCAATGTTATTCTGGTGTAAAAAATATCAAAAAACGTGGTTCCAGACACTCGACTTTATTGCGCCATGTGTACCGACAGGCTTAATGTTTGGACGCTTCGGTAACTTTATTGGTGGAGAATTATATGGTCGTGCGGTTACAGATCCAAATTATCCATTCGGAATGATTTTCCCAACCGACCCATTACATTTAATTCGTCACCCTTCTCAAATTTATCAAGCGCTTTGTGAAGGTCTAATTCTATTCATTGTTTTGTGGTGGTTTAGCTCAAAACCACGCCCACGCATGGCCGTATCTGCCCTATTTTTAATGGGTTATGGTGTTGCACGCTTTGTAATGGAATTCTTCCGTCAACCAGATGCTGACCAAGGTTTTATCTTATTTGGTTGGATGACGAAAGGACAAATCCTCACCGTTCCAATGCTACTCATTGGCCTTTGGATGATGTGGTATGCCTACCAAAAGAAAATTTATGACTGGGGCCCTCAAAAGAACAGTTAACATCTAAATCAGAGGAGTTTCGGCTCCTCTTTTTTATGCTACAGTTTTTATCTCCCAAGAAAGAAGATTCGCCATGCTGGAATTCTGGTTTAACAAGCAAGTCCCGACTTTTAAAAAATTAATGATCTTAATTATTACCCTCTTAATCTGTATTGGGTTATATCAATATCAACCATTGCCTTTAGATACTATTTTAATGTTTACAGGAACTGGGGTTATTTTTTTAATCTGCCGTTACTTTAAATTGCATTTTGCTCAAAGTAACCCAACCGGTTTACTTTATCGCCTATTTACGTGGGTGCCTATTGCCCTCTTGTTTGCACTTATTTTTGTAAAAACCATGCCTAACTTGCTGATCTGGGGCGTCCAAGGCATTGCATTTATGGCACTTGCTGCTTTTATTTTTTCACCACAATCGTTATTTAACAAATAGGCTCATTTTTTATGTTGGCTTATTGGTATAACGCACCACGTCACATCAAACTCATCTTTATTATTGTCGTTTGTGCTGCAATTTATGCAGCCAATCAGGTACAGCCTTTATCGCCGACTTACACTGTTCTTAGCCTCGTGTTAGGGTTCGGGCTTCATTTCGGGCAATATTTACAAACAAAAATTTCAGAGCACAGTTCATATAAACTTAAGCTCCAGTTTCTGCTTAGAATTTACCCTCTCATTATTGTAGCTATTATAATGTGGTTACTGCCCCCTCAACACAATTGGATCGCAACACTACAAGCTTTAGGCTTTGTACTGGTTGGATTTTTTCTTGTTTCGATTTATCAAAATCGTGCAAAGCGATTTTAATTACAAAGCAAGGCTCGCTTTCCTAACAGTCCTGAATCCATGCTATTATCTTCCACGGTTTATTAATCCATGAACCGTCTCCCCTTTTATTTTATGGAAATTAATCCGAACTCGAGAGTGTTATGCGTGCATATTTAGACCTTCTACAACATATCCTTGATAATGGCGGTGACAAAGGCGACCGTACAGGCACAGGAACCCGTTCTGTATTTGGTCATCAAATGCGTTTTGATCTCTCTAAGGGTTTTCCTTTACTCACCACAAAAAAAGTTCACTTTCGTTCTATCGTGATTGAGTTACTTTGGTTCTTAAAAGGCGATACTAACGTTAAGTACTTACAAGACAATAAAGTCACCATTTGGGATGAATGGGCAACAGCAGAACAAACTGCCCGTTTCGGCCGCCCAGAACATGAGCTTGGCCCAGTTTATGGCCATCAATGGCGTAATTTCGGCGCAACTAAAAATGCCGATGGTACTTATAACCAAGATGGTTTTGACCAAATTAAATGGTTAATTAATGAAATTAAAACCAACCCAAATTCACGCCGTTTAATTGTCTCTGGTTGGAATCCAAATGAGGCAGGACAAGTTGCATTACCGCCTTGCCATACACTCTTCCAATTTTTTGTACAAGACAACAAGTTGTCATGCCAGCTTTATCAACGTAGTGCTGACGTATTCTTAGGCGTGCCATTTAATATTGCCAGCTATGCCCTACTCACCCATATGATTGCTCAGGTGTGTGGCTTAGGTGTTGGTGATTTTGTTTGGACAGGTGGCGATACGCATCTTTACGCAAACCATTTTGAACAGGCAAAACTACAATTGACGCGTGAGCCATTACCACTTTGCCAATTAAAACTTAATCCGGAAGTTAAAGATATTTTCGACTTTAAATTTGAAGATATCGAGATTGTAGGCTACGAGTCACATCCGGCAATTAAAGCACCAGTTGCAGTATAACGACGGCTTAAATTTCATTAGATTACGGTTTAGAGAATAAAATTATGGCATGGCAAAATGTAGAAGTTGTCCACGTTGTCGCAATGGACAAAAATCACTGTATTGGTAAAGGCAATGCGTTGCCATGGCATATCTCTGCCGACTTAAAACACTTTAAAGAAATCACACAAGGTGGTGTGGTGATCATGGGCCGTAAAACCCTTGAGTCTATGGGCCGTGCTCTACCGAACCGTGTGAACTGGGTAATTACCCGTGACATTAACTGGCATTTTGACGGCGTAAAAATTGCGTATTCAATTGAAGATGCTTTAAATGCTGCTTTAGAAGATGCCAAAAACACCGAAAAGCAAGCTTTATTCATTATTGGTGGCGGTGAAATCTTTAAGCAAACCTTGTCAATTGCAGACCGTCTTGAGCTCACTCATGTTGACTTAGATGTACAAGGTGATGCACATTATCCAACTATACCGAGTGAATTTCATAAAACTGCAAGCGAACAGCAAGTAGATGAAAAATCAGGAACTTCATTCGAATTTGCCACTTATAAAAAATAATTTTCTGGTCGCCTATGCACAATATTGGAACGCGTGAGTTTATTATCGCCCTCGCTTTCGGCGCTTTACATAGTTTATTCACGTTGTTTATTGTGCTTTCCAGCATTTGGGTATGCTTAGCCTTATGGGTGCAACAACCTTTTGGCTGGTTAGGCAGCCGTATTATTATTGGCATATGGATTGCCTTTGCTCTAAGTATGGCAGGCTTATATTTTAATGGGCATATCATTAGCCGTCGTACAGACGTTTTAATCTACCTGTTAGCTTTTGCCTGCTCTTTGGTTTGGTACTTTTCGATTACTGCACGTCAAGACCGTGACTGGAACCCTGAAGTTGCCAATATGTTAAGTTACGAAAAACACGGCGATGTTATTACCTTGCATAATGTCCGTAACTTCAACTGGCATCCAGATGGAACCTATGATGTCCGCTGGGAAACCCGTACTTTTGATCTAAACCAGTTAAATGGCATAAATATCATTACCTCTTATTGGATGGGGCCACAAATTGCCCATACACTGGTCAGTTTCGAATTTAAAAATCAACAACCTTTAGTTTTTTCCATCGAAATACGAAAAGAAAAGACTGAAGAATTTTCGGCAATTGGTGGTTTTTTTAGAAAATATGAACTGAGCTTAATTGCATCTGATGAAAAAGATATTGTCTACACACGTAGCAACATTCGTAAAGAGCAAGTTTATAATTTCCCGGTCAATATGCCTCGCTCTGAACAAAAAGCACTATTTTTAGAATATCTTAAAAAGTCAGATGAGCTACGTGCACAGCCAAAATGGTATAACACCCTCACAAGTAATTGCACAACCTTGATTTTTGATATGGTTCAAGCCATTAATCCATATCAACTTCCTAAAGATTATCGGTTGATTGCTTCTGGTTACTTACCTAATTATTTATATGATCTTAAAGCACTTAATCAAAATATTAGTTTAAAACAGTGGTATCAAATCGCACATATCAATCCACGTACTGAGCATTTTGAACAACTTTCAGATCAGAGTAGTGAACACTTCTCTCAAATTGTGCGACAAGGTTTACCCAAAGCTGACTAGAGTCTGCTTGATATTTTATAGACTCATTTTCGCCAAATACTAGAAGAACACTTTGAGAGCATTGAATATGATCTGCAAAAATTACAAAGTAACTGTATAACTTATTCAATTTGTAAATTAACCAGTTTTCTAATAAAGGAAAATAATCATGATAGAAAAAATTACACCATTTAGTATTTCTAAAGTATTTAATGCACCTCGTGATCTTGTATTCAAGGTATATACTGATATTAATCACTTACAAAATTGGATGAGTCCAAAAAATTTTAAAATCATTCATACCTCAATGGATTTTAGAGTTGGTGGAACTTATCACTATGGATTAGAAGGACCCGATGGAACACAAATGTGGGGTAAGCAAGTGTTTCGTGAGATTGTACCTAATGAGCGATTAACGTTTATTCAATCTTTTTCAGACAAAGACGGTAACAGCACACGACACCCTATGTCACCGACATGACCATTAGAAATGTTAGCAACCACAACTTTTGAAAATATTGATAATAAAACAAAAGTCACAATTACTTGGCAACCGTGGAACTCTGACGATATTGGTAACTCAACTTTTGATTCTGCACGCGATGGAATGACGCAAGGATTTAATGGAACATTCTCCAATTTAGAAGCTTATTTAAAAACCCTTTAAATATAGAGGATCTGTTGGTGGCTATCGAAAACTAAATAAGTTATTCTCTTTTTCTTTACTTTTTTATACACGCTTTACTTTGTAATCTAGATAGATAGACCCTATTGTAATAGGCAGGAAATAGAGGGAAAAACAATGCAACAGGCATTATTTGGCGGCGGCTGTTTTTGGTGCGTCGAAGCCGTATTTTTACAAATACGTGGTGTAGAAAAAGTAACAAGTGGTTATGCTGGTGGGCATACAACTCAGCCAACTTATGAGCAAGTATGTCAAGGTGACACTCAACATGCTGAAGTTGTTCTCATCGACTTTGATGAACAACAAGTTACATATTCTCAGTTACTTGATGTGTTCTTTGCAACGCATGATCCAACGACCTTAAATCGCCAAGGTAATGATATTGGTACTCAGTACCGCTCTGTTATTTACTATTTTAATGAAGAGCAAAAACAGGCAGCAGAACACACGATTCAAACGTTAAAAGATGACGATCTTGATATTGTGACTGAGCTATCTCCTGCCCCGACATTCTATCCAGCCGAAGAATATCATCAGAATTACTATGCAAAGAATCCTTCACAAGGTTATTGCAACTTTGCGATTCCACCTAAGCTATTAAAGCTATATAGTAAATTCCAGCATCTAATGAAAGATCAATAAATTAGAGCAATAAAAAAGCAACCGACTTGGTTGCTTTTTTATTGAGTAAACTAAATTTTAGTTTTCACTTACAAAGGCAATATCGCTCAGTCCGGCTTCACTGGCGCGAGACATTACCTGAGCTACCGTATCGTACTTCGACTCTTTATCAGCACGAAGTTGAACGGTTGGTTTAACCGCACCTTGACCTGCTTCTTGGAAACGTTTTTGAAGCTCATCAAGACTAATTACTTGAGTATCCCAAGCCACTTCACCATTTGCATTGATACTAATCGTAATTGCTTTTGGTGGTGGATCAATAATTTCAGCAGTTGTTTTAGGCAGTGTTAATGGAATCGATGGGTTGGCAACTGTTGCTGTGACCAAAAAGATGATCATTAACACCAACATAATGTCGATTAGCGGAATGAGGTTCATCTCATTTATGCCACTATCGTGGTCTTCACCCAATTGAAAAGCCATTAAGCTTGACCTCCAACATAACTTTGCTCTGCAGTTTTAACATCAGACTTTACAGTTGAGTCTTGCTGCAACATGGTGTCGATTAACAAACTGTGTGCTTGATCTTGTAAATCATGAGCAAGACCACGATTAGCACGTACACAAATGTTATAAGCCAATACCGCAGGAATCGCAACTGCAAGACCAAGACCAGTCATAATAAGTGCTTCACCTACTGGTGTAGCCACCTGAGCCAAACCTGCTTGTCCGCTCTTACCTACAGCAACCAGCGCGTGGAAAATACCCCATACCGTACCAAACAAACCAACAAATGGTGCAATTGAAGCAATTGTTCCTAAAACAGAAATACCTTTTTCAGCATTGACTTTTTCAGCAGAAATTTGGCGCAATAGTGCTTGCTCTGCAACTGCTTTACGCTGTTCAAAACTCAAAGGCTGTAACTTTGCTTTTAGCGAACTAATAGCTTTAGAGAGTTGAGCGTAAGCTTGTTGTTTTAATTGGCGAGTCCCCATCAAACGTAAGATGAAAACTGTCCAGGTAGCAATCGACATTGCCAATAAAATGAAATACAGAGTTTTACTCACTGCATCTGCATGTTGCCAATAGATTGAAAAGTTCATATTAGAACTCCTGATTAAGGTTAGCCGTTGGGACTCAAATTCGTTTAAGGGGTTAAATCAAAGGGTTGCTCGGCTTTAATTGGATAAGCAACACCGTTTTCCATATAAGGTTTAAATTTTGCACCACGTACAGCACGGACAACTTTGTCATCTAGACTTGAAATGCCACTGCTTCGTGTTACACGTACGTTGGTAATCTTACCTTTTTCATCGGCTTCAATCAGTACAACAACCGAACGCGCTTCGCCTTGTAAATCTTTTGGTGAAACAGTCAAACGTGGTGAACGGCTCCACTGCACACCTGAACCACCAATTGAAACATGTTTTGGTGATGGATCTGGCGCAGGTTGAGCTTTAGGTGCTTCTTGCACCACTGGCTTTGGCTTTTCAACGACTTTTTCAGTCACAGTAGTTGTTGGGGTCACTACTTTTGGTTCAACTTTAGGTTCTGTCTTTACTGCCTGTTTAGGAGTTTCAGCCTTTTTCACCTGCTGAATTTTTTCCACTGGTTTAGGCGGAGTCACAGGTTTCTCAACAACCTTAACTTCTTTCACTTCTTTTTTAGGTTCCGGCTTTTTAGGCGGTTCTTTCGGTTTCGGTGGTAAAGGTTTTGGTTGTTCTTGAATTTTTACAAAGCGGATTTGTAAAGGCTTCTTATCAATTGGCTTTAGTTCAGCAGGCTTAATGTGGCTAACTGCCCATAAGACCCCGATATGACCAATTGCAACCGCAATTAGTGCCGTGATGACTTTCTTTTTCATCGGATTGGGAGAGTTTAAGGCTGCGGAAGATTGACTCATAAGAATCTAATTACCTAATGGATGATGAAGTCGACTTCAATTTATAGAAACGATTTCAAACATCGGATAGAACAATAAAGTGCCACAATAATAAATGAGAAGTGTTTTCATTTGCAACTACTTTTTTTGTGAAAACACTTTCCAGTATTGTGCGATCTAACTTCATAAAGTGATATCACTTTACTTTTCTCATGTTTAGACAATGCACTAAAACTTGTTGGTTTCAGATACTACTTATCAAATCGTGCTCAACTTAAAAAAACATTAAGCAACTATATTGAACGTAATCAATGAAACCTCAAATCATAGTTATGTTATAACATTTTAATTTTATTTTAGCCATAAAAAAGCACACTCAAAAGTGTGCTTTTAAAAATATGAGGTAATTAGAAAACAACCGTCTTATTACCATCTACAATGATTCGGTCTTCTAAATGCCATTTAACAGCACGAGCTAACACATTACGTTCCACATCTTCCCCAAGCTCACGTAACTGCTCAACATTATAATCGTGGCTCACACGTTCAACGTCTTGCTCAATAATTGGGCCTTGGTCTAGGTCAGCAGTCACATAGTGAGCTGTTGCACCAATCAACTTCACACCTTTTTCATAGGCTTGCTTATATGGATTTGCCCCAACGAAAGCAGGTAAGAATGAGTGGTGAATATTGATGATTTTCATTTCCCATTTAGAAACGAAATCTTCACTTAAAATCTGCATGTAACGCGCTAGAACTAATAAGTCATTACCCTGCATCATTTCATGAATTTGAGCATAGGCTTCTGCTTTATTGTCTTTAGTTACCTTAATCACAGTAAACGGAATACCAAAGTTTTCAACTGCTTCACGTAAATCTTCATGGTTAGAAATAACGTGGGTAATTTCACAAGGTAAAGAACCACGAGCATGGCGCCACAATAACTCAAGCAAAGCATGGTCGACTTTAGAAACTAAAATACCAACCTTTTTAACGTCATTTACAAAAGCAAGACGCCATTGCATGCCATAACGTTCAGCAACATTTGCAGCGAAAGTCTGAATTAAAGCATCCTTACGTGACTGTAAATGATCAAGTTCAAATTCAACACGCATGAAATAACGCCCGCCTTGAGCTTCCGTCGCATACTGATCAAGCGCGGTAATGTTTGCACCTTGGTGGTACAAAAAGCTCGATACAGCCTGTACGATCCCAGGCTTGTCTTCACAAGTAATCAGTAAACGGGCTGTATTGGCAGTGGTCATATTCATTTGGTTAATATCACTTAATTGAGACAAAATTTTGATAAGCCGAGTATTCTAGCGCTCTAAATAAACAAGCACAACTATTCATCTTTTAAGGATGACAAGCTTGCAAAAAGATCAGAGGGTCCAAGTGATTCTAACAATTGTTCATAAGTCGCACGGCTTTCACCCATCAAATAAGGGCCTTCTAAGAAAACCATTTGACGTAATGCTTGCCAGACCCATTTCTCTTCAAGGTGATTATTGTCACTAATATGCCCAGACATATATAGAAAGTTGGTCCAGTTGGTTAAGACAATCCAAAGGTTAATAATTAAAGCTTCAATTTCAGAAGCTGTCATTTTCATAAGTCCTGCATCAACAAAGGCCTGATAAATTCGTTGTCCTTGTTGCATCACCTGCCCCGCAAATCGCGGATAGATCTTCTTAAAGTCTTCGTTACTTTCAACTAAGTGATAAACATCACGATGAATAAAACGATAGTTCCATAACTGACCGCTGAGCACTTGAAAATAGTTAATTTTGTCATTGGTCGTTAATGGTCTGTCTTCAGGTAAAGATAGCATTTCCAAAGTCTCGACCTGATATTGATACATTAATTCTTTAATAATTTCATGCTTGTTTCGAAAGTGATAATACAAGTTTCCAGGACTAATGCCCAACTCTGCAGCAATATGATTGGTAGTGACAGACCGTTCGCCACGCTCATTAAAAAGCTGCAAACTGATTTGTAAAATCCGGTCTTTTGTCTTCAAAGCTTTAGGTAGAGACATTTTAATAACCTTCGTTAATTCATATGGTTAAGACTTGCACACAGAAACCAACTTGACTCTTTAGAGTATTTACTCTAAAAAATAAGTATATCAGTATATTTGGTAAGTACCGATGAACAGTCAAACAAAAACAAGTCCAGAGACTCAGGTTCCTTATGATGTTAAGCATTTACAAGATTTGCTTGAGCAGCAAAAGATTGCCTACTTACGTCATCCGGTACCCACTGCTAAAGAGCGTATTGATCGTTTAGCTCGTCTTAAAAGAGTCTTGGTAAAATATCAAGATCAGATTGCCGAAGCAATTAACCTTGATTATGGCAATCGTGCCATTATGGAAACCAAAATTGGTGAGTTACTTACCTGTCTTGAACAAATCAAGTATTACAGTAAGAACCTGACCGGATGGATGAAACCATCAAAACGCCATATCAGTGTATTACATCAGCCAGCAAAAGGTTGGGTACAATATCAACCAATGGGCGTAATTGGCATTATTACACCATGGAACTACCCGTTACTACTGTCTGTTGGTCCACTTATTTGTGCGTTGGCTGCAGGTAACCATGCCATGATCAAAATTTCGAGTGCTTCTCCAAATTTTGGACAGGTTCTTGAAAATGCACTTTCTGAAGCCTTCCCACAAGAGCTGGTTGCGGTGGTAAATGGCGGCGGCGTAATTTCTGATGCGTTTAGTCATTTGCCTTTCGACAAAATGATTTTCACTGGCTCGACTTCTGTTGGTAAAACCGTCATGGCAGCCGCAGCTCAAAATCTGGTTCCGGTTATTCTTGAGTTGGGTGGTAAATCCCCTGCTTTGGTACATGCTTCCGTAGATATGAAAGATGTCGCACAGCGTATTGCTGTAGGTAAACTATGGAATGCAGGCCAAACTTGTGTTGCGCCAGATCATATTTTCTTGCCACGCGGAAAAACTGCCGAGTTCATTGAAAACTTTAAATTGATTGTGGCCGGAATGTACCCACATTTCCGTAACAACCAAGACTACACCTCTATTATTAATGATAAACAGTACAACCGTATTCAGGGATATCTCGAAAATGCCCGTGATCAAGGTGCGCGTATTGTTGAAGTTAATCCGCAAAATGAAATTTTAGATGATGTCCGCAAAATTGCACCGACTCTAGTGACTGGGGTAACAACTGCAATGGATATTATGCAAAATGAAATTTTTGGTCCTGTTCTACCAATTTTAGAATATGACCAAATCGAAGAGGTCATTGAGTTTATTAATAGTCGCCCGCGTCCTTTAGCAATGTATTATTTTGATTATGATCAGGCACGCGCTGATTATATCTCTCAACATACTCATTCAGGGCATTTCGGAATTAACATGGTGATTACCCATGTTGCGCAAGATGACTTGCCATTTGGAGGAATCGGCGCATCAGGTATGGGTAAATACCACGGACCTGAAGGCTTTTTTGGACTGTCACATGAACGTTCGGTCATGTCAAATCCAAAACTTTATAGCTTGAAATACATTCTTCCACCGTTCAATAAACCAATTCATCGCTTCATTTCGAAAACCTTGTTGCGTTAACTGATCAAGGCATGATCTGTTACACTAGATCATGCCTCGTTTTTACCAATTTCGCTTGTCTTTTAATCGTATTTTTGGTATAAAACGCCCCTTGAATGAATTCATCCGTTTACATTTAGTATGACTGGCCACAGATTTGCTGTTGGCTAAATCAATGGAGTTACACCATGTCTAAGGTTTGCCAAGTTACCGGCAAGCGTCCAGTCGTTGGTAACAACGTCTCACACGCCAACAACAAAACCAAGCGCCGGTTCGAGCCGAACCTGCACCACCACCGTTTCTGGTTAGAAAGCGAAAAACGTTTTGTACGTCTTCGTTTAACCACTAAAGGTATGCGTATTATTGACAAATTGGGTATCGAAAAGGTTGTTGCAGACCTTCGTGCTCAAGGTCAAAAGATCTAAGGAGTCTGAGCAATGCGTGATAAGATTCGTCTCGTTTCTTCAGCTGGTACAGGTTATTTCTATACCACGACTAAAAACAAACGTACTATGCCGGAAAAAATGGAAATCAAAAAATTTGATCCAAAAATCCGTCAACACGTGATTTTCAAAGAAGCTAAAATCAAATAATTTTAGCGTCGAAAAAAACGACTTCTTAAAGAAGTCGTTTTTTTTTGCATTTTTTTTATACCTGCCTTTTTGTTAAACTTTCTACATATTCCGCCTTGGCATTTTTTATGCTTGTCTTTAGCCTAACTCACGTAAAAGGAGTTTTTAGTGCCGCATGACGTAGATTTAATTATTTTACTTGCTGTTGGTTTCGGTGTTGCCCTCTTTTTTGGCTATATAGCCGCCCGACTACGACTTCCCCCTCTTATTGGCTACCTTATTGCCGGAATTATTATTAGTCCGAATACCCCCGGCATAGAAGCAGATATTCATCTTGCCAACCAACTTGCTGAACTCGGCGTAATGTTCTTGATGTTTGGCGTTGGGATGCATTTTTCATTAAATGATCTTTTACAAGTTCGTCGTATTGCCTTACCGGGTGCGATTTTACAGATTGCTGTTGCTACCTTACTTGGTATTGGCGTCTCAATGTTATGGGGCTGGAGCTTTGGCTCCGCTCTGGTTTTTGGTTTAAGTCTGTCGTGTGCGAGTACTGTTGTCTTATTAAAAGCTTTAGGAGACCGTGGTCTTTTAGACTCTGTAAACGGTAAAATTGCTGTGGGTTGGCTGTTAGTTGAAGACTTAGTGATGGTACTTGTTTTAGTACTTCTTCCAGCTACAGCAGTTTTACTTGGTGGCAAAGCACCAGTAGGCGCGGAAGGCAACATTTGGTTAACGCTTGGAATCACCCTATTAAAGGTGATTGGCTTTATTGCGTTCATGCTCATTGTAGGCAAGCGTGTAGTGCCTATCATTATGCAGTTTGTTGCTCGCTTAGGTTCAAGAGAGCTATTTACGCTGACAGTCGTAGCAGCAGCTGTTTCAATCGCCTATGGCTCTTATGCTATCTTTGGCGTTTCAATGGCCTTAGGGGCCTTCTTTGCGGGGATGGTCGTAAAAGAATCAGACTTTAGCCACCGTGCAGAAGAAGAGACTCTTCCCCTACGTGAAATTTTCTCAATTTTATTTTTCGTTTCGGTAGGAATGTTGTTTGATCCACATATTCTTATCGAGCGTCCACTGCATATTTTGGCAGTTATCGCGATTATTATGGTAGGTAAAACACTTGCTGCAATGGCCTTGGTTTTATTCTTCCGCTATCCAATTAATACTGCTTTGACTGTCGGGGCCAGCCTTGCACAAATTGGTGAGTTTTCATTTATTTTGGCTACACTGGGAGTTTCTTTAGGTCTATTAACCCTAGAAGCGCAAAACCTGATTTTAGCGGGAGCTTTGTTCTCAATTACGCTTAACTCTTTTGTTTTCTCGGCAGTTGAACCTGTACAACGCTGGATTCGTGAACGCTCTCATTTGGCACGACTTCTTGAACGTAGTGGTGACCCACTCGCTATGTTGCCAGATGAAGTCGATCAGGCTTATCTACGCGATCAAGTGGTAATTGTAGGATATGGTGGCGTTGGACGACGTATTACTGAAAATTTAATTAATCAGAATATTAAAGTCGTAATTGCCGAAGAAAATCGTGAAATTGTAGAAAAGTTACGTCAAGCAAATATTGCTGCCGTAAGTGGTGTAGCAACTGAACCCGGCGTTCTCATTCAGGCTCATATCATGCATGCACGACTATTGGTGATTTCCCCTATGGATATTTTAGATATTCACCGAATTGTGGATATTGCCAAACAATTAAACCCTCAAATTCAGGTTTTAATTTGTGCAGAAAGTAAAGAAGAAGCCGCCGTGATTAGAGACGAACACATTGGTGAAGTATTCTATGCGAAAGAAGAAATGGCGAAGAATATGAGCCATCATATTTTAAATCAAATCGAGCTTGCGCATCAGTCAACACATCATTAACGCATACAAAAAAGCGTACTCAAGAGTACGCTTTTTTTAACTTAGGAATTTAGGCTGCTCATCTACAACTTCAGCCTGCCATTCATTAACCTGCTTCTCTAGCAGTCCAAATAAAGCAGCTTGAATCATATGCTGGGCAACGATAGGCGTTTGCTCGCCTAATATCTCTTTTAGTTCATCACTAAATTGAATTTTAACCAAAGGCTCTTTTTCAGAACCAGCATTACGCAAGGCGAGCTCACCACCTTCGAGTTGGACTAACTCCAACACTGCTTCTTGATTTCCAAATAACTCTTTCAATTGCTGTATAGACATATACTTCCTCCATGTTTCAACATGGTGGCAAAGCACCCTTGCACTTTGCATCTCTCGTCTTATTTATATAGGCGCACTAGGATTAAATTTCAAGCGCTCAGACAGTTTAATTTTAGAACTCGACCATTTCGTTACGAAAACCATCAATTAAATGACTTAACTCTCTATGCCATTCACGCAAAATTTTCACATCAGGTAACCATGATTGTGGCCCCTGAGTCACTTTAATGATCAAATTAGAAGAAGTTTCTTCTTCCGGTGTCGGTTCAGTAGGTTCCGGTGCATATTGGCACATGCGGTAAGCACGCTTTAACTCTGCAACAAAACCATCTTTTGCCAATTGCTGCAAAACAGAAACTTCAGGAGAAACTTGTCCTTTTGCCGCCATATGCTCTTCAATCGATTTTAATGTCGGCTGTGAGTCATTTAAACGGTAATAACGTACCAGTTCTTGCAGGAATGCCAACATTGCACCATGCAAGTGAAAGACAGCTGTTTCACGATACGCTTGTACCTGCTGTACATGATCAGTTTGCTCTGCTTGTTGACACGCTAGGCGCGCAAAATAGAGTTTTTGATTGGTACGATCGGCATGATAACGAGCAACACGTGACATAACTAAACTTTCCTGTTGTAAAATTGCCATCAATATGGCTATTCTTAGCTTAACGACTCCATTGATAAAATCAACGTTATTTATGGTAAATCCAGACAGACTTGATAAATTTTACGTTATCCCTCATCACCATCATTCATTAAAAAATTTTGGTTCTCAACAATGAATAGATCTTTAAGAGGTAACTCTGTAGGCACCCATGAACGGACTTCAAGTGTCTTTACACCTTGGGCTATATAGGTTCCATTTGGAGCAACCACAGAAAGAGCTAAAAATTGTTGCATAAAAGTATTACTCTTCAGCAGCCTTAACGCGAATACCGTAACCTTTTACCTTAAGTGTATTTAGACCTTTGATTGCTTTAATGGCTTCACGCGGATTCGGCATTTCAACAAAGCCAAAACCTTTTGATTTACCTGTATCTTTATCGGTAACAACCACACAAGACTCAACTTTACCATAAGCCTTAAACAGCTCTAAAACTTCAGCTTCAGTCACTGAACGATCTAAATTACGAACTAATATTTTCATTTTCCAACCTTGATTAGCCTTAAATAATAAAGACCAATACACATTTGAGTATTCACAGTGTCTTATACAGTAGTTTAGTCGAGATCGATACCAAAACCTAAGTTTACTGTTCGTGAAGTGTTCCATTGTTTTTTGGCAAATGGCTGCGGAACTTGACGATGAATTTTTGCCTGCACCAAATGAGCAGGTAAATCATTTAGGAAATAACTTTCGATTTTACGGCCTTGTTCGTCATATGTATCTTGTGACCATGTATTGAGATTTTGCTTCGTTAAAATCAATTCATTTTCCGCACGTGTTAATGCAACATACAATACACGGCGTTCTTCTTCGACTTCATCAAAATCGCCCTGCGCACGCGCATATGGAAATTGATTTGGTGAGACATGCGGCACATAACACACCTTCTGTTCTGCACCTTTAGCCGAATGAATTGTAATTAAGGTCACTAAATCATCATCACCCGCTTTTTCAATTTCAGAAACTGAAATTGGTTCAAGTACATATTCTTCAAGGAACTCACCAAGAGATGCATGTTTACGCGCAAGTTGTTTGACTAAATCAAAATCTCTAGCGCGACGTGACCAATCTTTAGTTTTATAGTTTTGCTCTAACTGTTCACTTAATGCATCAAGTGCTAGACCAATACTTGCCTCAACATGCTGCTGTAGCACATCAAGCTGCTTCAAAATCAAAATAGCCTGTAAAGGAACTTTTCCATGACGCTCCAAACGCTGACAACGCTCTTCCACCTCACTAATGCTCATTAACTCTTGTGCTAACTTGCTGGCCCCAACGTCACCAATACCATCCCATAAAGTTAAAAAGCGCATCCAAGCCAAGTCATCCTGCGGGTTACTCACAATACGTAATAAACTGAGCACATCCTTTACATGCGCTGATTCAAGTAACTTTATGCCCCCAATAAAACGATACGGAATTTCAGCAGCGATAAATGCCCCTTCCAAATAACGAGCACTGTAGCCAGAGCGGACTAATACCATATGGTCATACCAATTTGCGCCCTGCTGATGCCGCTCTATTAAGTCTTGTGCAATCCAGTTGGCTTCTTCAAATTCATTACCAAACAAATGGAGTTGTGGCTTTTGTCCTTTGCCACGATGTGCCTGTAACTGTTTTTGATAATCGATTGGACTGTGGGCAAGTAACCAATTTGATAAATCTAATATTTCTTGAGTCGAGCGATAATTTAAATCTAAAGTATGAATTACTGCGTCTGGAATCCGCTCTTTAAACGAATGAATGTTTTCAAAGTCGGCACCACGGAAACCGTAAATTGACTGGGCATCATCTCCCACACAAAATAATTTCACCTTACCAATCAGTGGCTGCAAAAGAGCCCACTGTAAAGGATTGGTATCTTGCATCTCATCAACCAGTAAAGCTTGGCAAAAGCCTGCAACCCAGTTCGTCAGTGCTTCCGAGTTTTGTAAATGAACAGCGACGATCGACAAAATGTCATCATAATCTAAAAAATTACGCTCTCTTTTACGCTGTTCATAGGTTTTCATTAACTCAGCAATTTGTGATTTATATTCATATGCTTCAGGTAATTGCTTGAGTAACGCTTCAGACAGCTTAGATTGTGTATTTCGGGCATAAGAATATAAATCACACAGCTCTGCCGCTTTAGGCAAAACATTATCTTTGTCTTTGCCTCTCAATAAGCGAAACATGAGTAACTGATCATCACGATCAATAATACTAAATTGGGTTAAACCAAACGCTTGCGGATTACGACGCAATAAATACATGCAAAAGGTATGAAAAGTAGATGCGCGAAGGCCTTTGGCTTGTGCTCCAACATGCTGTTCAACCCTTGCAACAATTTCACTCGCAGCACGGCGCGTAAACGTTAAAATCTGAATTTGATTAGCTGACAAACCCTGATCAATTAAATAAGCTGCGCGAGCAACAATGGTTTTAGTCTTGCCACAGCCCGCTCCAGCCAAAACCAAACAGTTTTGTGCTGTAGTAGTTGCTGCTTTTTTTTGCTGAGCATTTAATTCATTAATTAACTTTGCAAGACTCATAACACATATCGCTAAAACACCAAGGCTTAGTTTAACAGACCCATACTATGAGATGGACCTTCACTCACTAAAAACAAAAAAAGGACACTCTAGGTGCCCTTTTGTTCGTTATTTATATTAAGAAACCGTTTTTGAACTAGAAGGCAAATGTTTAATTGCAGAAGCAAGTCCTAAAAAGTTGATTCCCTGAAATAAAATATCTACTGCTAAAAACATTCCCAACACCCAAAACGGAGAATCTTTAGAAACTAAAATTAAAATACCGGTAGCGAGTGTTAGTAACCCGGAAAATAAGGTCCAGCCCCACCCAGCGATTGGTCTCAATAAAAATGCATTTATAGTACGAATTACCCCGGCAATAATCAGGGCAATTGATAATAAGCTAGTTAAAACCACAGCCGTAGTCACAGGCGTAGAAAATGCGTAATAGCCCGCCATTAAATACAGCACACCAAAAAGTGCCCACAGCCATCGGCTACCGCCCTTAAATACACTTATGGCAGCAATCAAGTGCAGCACACCACCTATCATCATTAAAATACCAAATAGGAAAACAACCGAAAATGTTGCAAATGGCAGTGAGCTAAATAACACCAAACCGAAAATAATGAGCACAAAGCCTAATATTAGATACCATTTACGATCAGCATGTAGCTGATTACGAACTAAATCATTACCTACAGTTTTCATCATGGCTACTCTTATTATCAGGTATTAGAAAGTTTATATAATGTCATTATAGTGATGCACTTCACATTTATTGTCTGTATAAGATCTGCATCGTTTATTAACAATTGATAGGGATAAAACAGTATTTATCCACAATTTTATTTCAACCATCCAATTTCTTGAGCAGTCGGTAAACCAATTACAGTTTCTTGTAAATCACTTGGCATTTTATTGGTCTGTTCAGATAATGGTGTTCGACCACCCATGATTTCTGCTCGTATTTGTGGATAAAGAGGGACCTTTTCAGGTTGTGCGTAGCCTAATGGATAAATCGGCTGACCTGTTTTTAAATCATATTTATCTTTTGCGCCAAAGCCGTGTAATAGCTCGTGAACGATAACAACCTGATTTTGTGGGGCTTGCTCTGGTATAGCAAACAAATTAACGCTACCAATACGGCCTTTTTCTAAAGCAGTCGAATGCACCAAAACTTTTTGATAACTTGGATCATAATAATTTAAATAAAGTTTGAGTGATGCACCACTATCTTCAGGCTGTTGTTGTCGCCATGCATAAAAACGAAACTTTAAGCTCCACCAAATGACATTCAGGATATTGGCATTTTGAGGAACTACAGGCGGCCTCTGCTGGAGTTGCTGCCCTAAACGAATTTCAAAGTTACTTGATTGTCCACGATAATGCTGTGACCATTCACTTAGATAGCTTTTAAGCGTTTGGAAGTCAGCGTTTTGTAGCTGATGAATATAAGCTTGCGTGGTTTGTAAACCATCCGCATTTATTGGGTGCAATACCACAACAATAGGCTGATTCCAGTCTTGGTTTTGGTCACGCCACGCTTGAACTGCAACGATTAATAAAACAATCAATAGACACAAAATCCGAATGTTTTTCCACATTCTTGTTCCCCATAAAAATTAAATTTTCTTTTCTTGTTCTATATATAAAATGCTAGCTGAGCTAGCATTTTTCATTTGTCTTATTTAGCCTTCAATCCATTTACCGTCTTGGTAAATCAGGCTCCATTTAGTTTGTTTACCTTCTGGTGTTTCAGATCCCACATACTGTGATTGGTTCTTACGACTAAACTTCACAATCGTTGGGTTACCTTCAGGGTCTACATCCGGAGCTTGTAAAATAAACTGGTATTTTGGATCAAGTTGGTCAGCAACACTACGAAGCTCAGCAACTTTTGGTGCACGTGTTTCACGAATTTTCGGGAACTTACTTGCAGCCAAGAACAGACCAGCCGCGCCATCACGTAACACAAAATAGTCATCATGTTTGGTCGAGCGCAAATGTTCCATCTTAATTGGTTCTACGCGTGGTGGTGCAGGTTGTCCATTTTTCAAGACTTTACGGGTATTATCACAGCTTGTACAAGCGAAATACGGACCAAAACGGCCAGTTTTAAGCTGCATTTCACCATCACATTTATCACATGGAATGGTTGGGCCATCATAACCTTTGATCTTGAACTCACCTTCTTCAAGCTCATAACCATCACAGTCTGGGTTGTTACCACAAACATGTAACTTACGGCCACCATCAATGACATAACTGTCCATTGCTGTACCACATTTCGGACAACGATGTTTAGACATCAAGTCTGCGGTTTCAGCACTGTCATCATCAGATAACGCTGCTAATGACTCAACTGGTGTTAAGTTCAAAGTTCCTTTACAGCGTTCTTTAGGTGGCAAGTTATAACCTGAACAACCTAAGAATACGCCTGTAGTACCAGTACGAATCTGCATTGGTCGTGAACATTCAGGACAATGTACTGCTGGCACTTCAACTGGTTGATTACGGCGCATTCCCTGCTCACCTTGAGCATTGGTCAGACGTTTTTTAAAATCACCGTAGAATGTATCGAGTAATTCTTTCCAATTACGCTCACCCGTTGCCACACGGTCCAGCTGACCTTCTAAATCTGCGGTAAAAGCATAATTCATCAGGTTATTAAAACTTTCATCAAGACGATCTGTTACGATCTCGCCCATTTTCTCGGCAAAGAGACGGCGATTTTCTAACTTAACGTAACCGCGTTCTTGAATTGTAGAAATAATGGCAGCATAAGTTGACGGACGACCAATACCACGTTTTTCAAGTTCTTTTACTAAAGATGCTTCAGTAAAACGAGCTGGTGGTTTAGTAAAGTGCTGACTTGGATCTAGCTTTTCTAATTTTAAAATTTCACCCACTTTGATTGCAGGTAAAATGATATCGTCATCAGATTTGTTAGCACCACGAACTTTAGTGAAGCCATCAAATACAAGCGTACGGCCTTTTGCCTTTAACTCCACATTGCCAGCTTCAACGGTTAAAGTTGAAGATAAATATTCTGCCGGAGTCATTTGACAAGCAACAAATTGACGCCAAATTAAGTCATATAAACGCTGCGCATCACGCTCTACACCTGCAAGTTGATCACCTGTAAGTGCAACATTTGACGGACGAATTGCTTCATGGGCTTCTTGAGCACCCGCTTTGTTACCATAGCGGTTTGGCTTTGCTGGTAAATATTTCTCACCAAACTGGCTTTCAATATGAGCACGGACCATACTTACAGCGTCATCACTCAAGAATGTTGAGTCCGTACGCATATAGGTAATAAAACCAGCTTCATACAAACGTTGCGCCAACATCATGGTTTTCTTTACAGAGAAACCTAAGCGTGTACTTGCCGCCTGTTGTAAAGTCGACGTGATATATGGTGCACTCGGATTCACCTTAGTCGGCTTATCTTCACGCTGTGCAACTTTATATTCAGCGCCCTTTAATACATCCAACAGGGCATCTGTTTCAGCTTTATTTTTTAATTTAAGCGTTTTACCCGCCTGTTTTACAGCCTCAAGACGAATGTCATCTTTTTTAGCTTTAGTGTCTGCAAAGACTTGCCAATATTCTTCTGGAATAAAAGCACGAATTTCACGTTCACGTTCAACAACAAGCTTTCCCGCTACAGACTGTACACGCCCTGCCGATAAACCACGGGCAATCTTTTCCCACAGTAATGGCGAAACCATGAAGCCTACTACACGGTCCAAGAAACGACGTGCTTGTTGTGCATTAACACGGTTTAAGTCGAGACGTGTTGGCTGTTTAAATGCTTCTTGAATGGCATTTTTAGTAATTTCGTTAAATACCACACGATGATAACGGCTATCGTCACCACCAATCACTTCGCGTAAGTGCCAAGCGATTGCTTCCCCTTCTCTATCCAAGTCCGTTGCGAGATAGATTGCATCTGCATCTTTGGCAAGTTTCTTGAGTTCAGCAACAACATTTTCTTTGCCAGGCAGAACTTCGTAATGCGCTTGCCATCCATGTTCCGGATCGACGCCCATACGATTGATTAAAGCCTGATTCGCTTTTTGTTCTTTTTCAGCCTCAGTGAGTTTGGTCCGGGCAGCCGGCTTTTTCTCTGTTGCTTTACTGCCGCCTGTTGGCAAGTCACGTACGTGACCTACAGAAGACTTAACAATGTACTGCGAACCTAAATATTTGTTGATGGTTTTCGCTTTGGCAGGCGACTCCACAATCACTAAGGCACGTTTATGTGCAGCAGAGGCAGAAGATGCTGTGCTTTGAGATGCAGAGCGCGAGGTATTCGCCATATAAAATGTTATTCCTATACCAATAAATTTAAAAATCAGGCTTCAGCCAAGGCCAACAGATAAGCCTTCATCTCATCTAATTGCGTGGCTTTTAGGTCCGATTCCTCATCCCAATAAAGGCCTACACAGTTTGCCTGCATATCAATAGCATAAATCCCTTTTAATGCAATGGGAGAATCATTAAATTTCTCATCACCCTGCACTACTTTTAATTTTCCGTCTATAACACGAGCACGCATGAGCGTTAAACGAGCATCGGGGATCAATACACTATAATAAGCAACCATGCTGGCACGCTTTTCAGTTGCCATCGGGACATGTGTCCATTCAGGTGCGGCAATTATACGTGGATGTAGTCCCATTTTACGGGCTTTGTCTCGCATAATACCGAGTGCCTTTTCACGCGGACTCACTCTTAAACCAAAAATGGAGCCCAGCACAAAAAGAACAATGATAACGGTAACCCAAATTCCGATATTGTTCATAGCAAAACCTATTAATCTCTTTTATTAGAGTTGCATAAGCTGACCAGAAAACGCAAGTTACATCATAAAAATAATGTCCAATTAACCGACGAGGTTAAAAACTACAACATTTCCTCATAGATATTCTTAGCAATCTAGGCACAATATTTAGGCGCTCTTTTCAGTTTCAAGAGTAGCTAACTTACCAAACTGATCCAGATGCGCATCTCCCCACGTTTTTAGAGCAAGAAGTATATGCTCAAGCCCACGTCCTAAATCAGTCAGGCTATATTCCACTTTAGGAGGAACTTGAGGATAAACCTCGCGATGAATAATGCCATCTTGTTCTAACTCACGAAGCTGATTGGTGAGCATTCTTTGCGTAATGCTTGGAACTCGTTTACGGATTTCATTAAATCGTAAAGTTCCTTCATTTAATAAATGCCAAAGAATGACGCATTTCCATTTGCCATCAATCAAACTGATCGCGGCTTCAACTGAACAACCCGGTGAGCAGTCAAAACTTGAATGTCGAGCTTTTGCCATTTTACAGTATCCTTTTTGACACTATGAGCGTTATTTGTCTGTAGTCACTATTTTTAAGCTTACGTTATGATCAAACTCTCAACAAGAGGAATCACAATTATGAAAGCTGTCGCATATCAAAAAGCAGGTCCCATTACATCGCCAGAATCACTCGTTGATATTGAACTCGATACACCTGTTGCGAAGGGGCACGATTTACTAGTTCGCGTGCAAGCTATTTCAGTAAATCCAGTCGATACCAAAATACGTAAAAATATAAGTGCGGAATCCGGCTGGAAAGTGCTTGGCTGGGATGCTGTAGGCGTGGTTGAAGCGACTGGAGATAAAGTCACTCAATTCAAAGTAGGCGATGTTGTTTGGTATGCAGGTGCTTTAAATCGCCAAGGCAGTAATAGTGAATTGCAATTGGTTGATGAACGTATTGTTGGTCATAAACCAAAAATTTTAGAAGCAACAGAGGCAGCAGCTCTCCCTTTAACTGCAATCACAGCTTGGGAAATGCTATTTGATCGTCTGCAAGTTCCAAAGACTGCACCTGCTAATACAACTATTTTAGTGATTGGTGGAGCTGGCGGTGTAGGTTCAATTACCATTCAGCTTCTTAAGCAATTAACTAACCTCACGATTATTGCTACAGCTTCACGCCCTGAAACAAAAGAATGGGTAGAACAACTAGGTGCCAACTATGTATTAGATCATCGCGAGCCTTTAGCCCCACAAATCAAGCAATTAGGCTTAAATGCACCTTCATATGTGTTCTCGACCACTCAAACAGATCAGCATTTATCAGATATTGTAGAGTTGATTGCACCACAAGGGCATTTTGGCTTAATTGATGACCCTGAACAGTTAGATATTAAACCGTTTAAATCGAAGTCTGTATCCGTACATTGGGAATTTATGTTTACGCGTTCAATGTTTCAGACTGAAGATATGCAAAAACAAAGTGATCTATTAAATGAAGTCAGCAAGCTGGTTGATGAAGGGAAAATTAAAACAACTGTGACTGAAGTTTTAAGTCCAATTAATGCTGAAAACTTAAAACGGGTTCATCAGCAAATTGAAAGTGGAACAACAAAAGGGAAGATTGTTTTACAAGGTTTTTAAATAAAATTAAAAATATTCCCCCAATAAAAAGGCAAGTATTGAACTTGCCTTTTTATTAATAGTGCGGGGGTTTATTCGTTAAAGGGTCAAAAGGTGCAATGCCTTCTGATAAATCCGAAGATTCCACACGTTGATAAAGCAATTGCATTTGTTTTTTCAAATCAGCTATTTCCTGAGTTTGAATAGCGAGTTGTTGATTTAATTGTTCAACTAAATCATCCAAAAATGTAATTCGCACTTGCAAATCTTCAATGGGTGCGGAAAATGACGCTTGATCATCATGATATGGTGGTTTAGTCATTTAAATCCTCATTTGAGATTCTGGAAAACATTATGGCCTATATTACCCTAAGGGATGTCCAACTTGCTTTTGGCGGACCTGCCCTGCTCGATGGCGCGAACTTTAATCTAGAACGTGGCGAACGAGTCTGTTTAATTGGGCGTAATGGTGAAGGTAAGTCTACTTTACTTAAACTCATCGAGGGAAGCTTATTACCGGATTCTGGTGAAGTTTCTATCCAAAATGGTTTAACGGTTTCCATGTTAGCCCAAGACGTTCCAATGGATTCAGGTAAGGTTGCTGATATTGTAGCAGACGGCGCAGGAGAAGCGGCTGAAGTACTCAAAGCGTATCACCAAGCAACCGATGCTTGTATGCTTGGCGATATGGAAGCTTGCGACCGTATGGGTAACCTTCAGCACAAGCTAGACCAACTAGACGGTTGGGCACTTGAAAATAAGGTGAATGCCCTATTAAGTAAAATGGGTCTCGACCCAAATGCAGATTTGGCAGACTTATCTGGTGGACGTAAACGTCGTGTTTTACTCGCTCGTGCTCTTTTAACGCAGCCAGACGTATTGCTTCTAGACGAACCAACCAACCATTTAGATGTTGAAAGTATTGAGTGGCTAGAAAAATTCCTACTCGATCAAAATAATTTAACACTTCTATTTATTTCGCATGACCGCTCTTTTGTAGATAGCATTGCGACTCGAATTGTTGAACTTGACCGCGGCATCTTACGTGGCTACGAAGGTAACTATTCACGCTATTTGGAGCTTAAAGCTCAGCAAATGGAAGCCGAAGAGAAACAAAATGCTTTATTTGATAAAAAATTAGCTGAAGAAGAGGCTTGGATTCGTCAAGGGATTAAAGCACGTCGTACACGTAACGAAGGCCGTGTTCGTGCATTAAAAGCTTTACGCGAAGAATCGAAAGCACGCCGTTCACAACAAGGCAAAGTGAGCATGGCGACTCAAGAAGCAAATCGCTCTGGTAAATTAGTATTTGATATTGAGCACTTGAGCGTATCTTATGATGGTAAACCACTCATCAAAGACTTCTCTACGCTTGTCATGCGTGGTGACCGTATTGGCTTAGTCGGTGATAACGGTGTCGGTAAAACGACTTTAATTAAAGCTATTTTAGGTGAAATCGAACACGGTGGCTCTGTTAAAACAGGTACTCAATTAGAGATTGCTTATTTTGATCAATTACGTAATGCCTTAGATCTTGAAAAAACAGTCATGGCAAACGTTTCAGAAGGCTCTGACTTTGTTGATGTAAATGGCAACCGTCGTCATATCTACAGTTATTTACAAGATTTCTTGTTCTCACCTGAACGTGCACGTACACCAGTAAAAGCCCTTTCTGGTGGTGAGCGTAACCGTATTTTGCTTGCTAAATTATTGCTTAAACCATCGAACCTAATTGTGATGGACGAACCAACCAATGACTTGGATATGGTAACTCTTGAGCTACTTGAAGAGATGCTTTCTGAATATAAAGGCACGCTATTACTTATTTCGCATGACCGTGCATTTATGGACAACGTGGTCACTTCTACTTGGGTCTTTGATGGTAAAGGTGGTATTGCAGAGTACATTGGTGGTTACCAAGATTACTTACTACAGCGACCAGATGAAAAAGTGGTAGACCAGAAGTCTGACGTTAAGAAAGCTCAGGCAAAAGCTGAAGCTGAAAAAGCTGCTGCTCAAAGTACCGTAAAAAAGGTGAAATTGAGCTATAAAGACCAACGTGAACTTGAGCAACTTCCTGCTGAAATTGAAAAGCTGGAAGTTGAACAAGCCGAGCTTTCTGACAAGCTTGCAGATGGTTCGTGGTTTGTGTCTGATGCAGATGCTGCGACTCAAGCAAGTCAACGCCTAGCAGAAATTGAAGAATTATTGCTTGAAAAATTAGAGCGTTGGGATGAACTTGAGCAAATGAGTAAAGGCAGTTAATCAATAAAAAGGGCTTTAATTAAAGCCCTTTTTTTGGTTTTAGAATTTCTAGTAATGCCATAAAAGGTTTATAAACAAATAAAGAGATGAAGCGAATTAAACGTTCAAATATCTGTAACTGCAAAATCATACAAGTGAGGATAGCCAAAACAAGACTAATGAAAATATTGATCTCGACCGAATATTTAAAACTTAGTTGATGAGTCAAAACAATAATTACAAAACCATGCAATATATAAACTGGTAGCGTTTTTTGGCCTAAATCAATCCAAGGTTGTTTAAAATTTTGAGTGAGTACAAATAAACTCAAAACACCCATAGTCGATAGCAACATAATTACACTGCGAATCAGCATTCCTTGCCAAACATCCACATGTAACTGTAGATAAGATAAACTGCCAAATAACCAGTAATAACTATAATGACTTATAGCCGCTACAGCAGTAATGATTAATAATGTGATAACAGCAAATAACTTTGCATAAGGCAACTGCGATATATACTGAAAAATGGTTTTACCATAAATCGCCCCAGCCATAAAAAAAGGTAGAAATACGAAAATTCGACCCATCGAATAGCTGTAATTATTAATGGGTGAGCATCCAATCAGTAAAGCTAAAACTATTGAAAACAGAAGTGGATATGCCATCTTTTTTAGGAAAAAAGCGAGAACCGTCCAAGCCCCCATGCCAAATAAATACCATAACACCCAATAAGGTTTAGCAAACCATACCAAATGAAATGTACCAGTCCAAAGACTTCCATTATAAAAGGCATCAAGCAATTGAAATAAAATTTGAAATGGCAAATATAAAGATAGAAAGTAAATTAATTTTTCTAGTATTTTCTCTTCTTTAAAAAACATGCCCGATATAAAAATAAAAGCTGGCATATGAACAAAGTAAATACTCCCTAAAATCGCTTGATTTAGAGACTCGTTCCAGCCAATTAACCTTTCAAGGTAATGACCTAATACAACCAGAAAAATTAAGATGCCTTTTGTGGCATCGATATGGAGATTTCTCATAAATTTCTATGAAATCAGGATATTCATATCATACTGAATTATTCTTATTTTTTAATTTAAAAAGACAATGAATAAAGTTTCGCTGTATATAAAATAATTATGATATACCTATCAGTATAATAATATTTAAGGATAATTCCGTGCTAGATCTCTCTCAAATTTTGGCATTCGGACTCATTTGCTTGGCGATGGTACTCACCCCGGGTCCGAACATGATTTATCTTATCTCTCGCTCCATTAGTCAAGGCAAAATAGCAGGTTTTATTTCCCTCGGTGGGGTTGCTGTTGGTTTTGTATTTTATATGCTCTGCGCTTCTTTCGGGATCACAGCGCTTGTTGTGGCAGTTCCATATGCTTATGACACGATTCGTATTGTCGGTGCCATATATTTACTCTGGCTTGCATGGAAAGCATTACGTCCAAATGCAGCGCCTATTTTCAGTGTAAAAGACTTATCTATCGACTCACCATTAAAATTATTTTTAATGGGCTTTTTGACAAATTTACTTAATCCTAAAATTGCGATTATGTATTTGTCTTTATTGCCACAGTTTATACATCCACAACAAGGCAGTATTTTAGCGCAGTCCATTCAACTCGGAACCATACAAATTTTTGTAAGTGTTTCAGTCAATGCACTGATTGTATTTTCTGCAGGTAGTATTGCGCTCTTTCTACAGCAAAAACCGCTTTGGGCAAGCATTCAACGCTGGATTATGGGGACCGTATTAGCCGGACTCGCTGTTCGTATTCTTTTAGAACACCGCCGATAACCACTTTGTTTTCTTCCCCCTGCTCTAAAACTTCAATTTACTCCTGTGTATTACGACGATAAATTCAGTTCATGATACACTTTTGCCAGTTTTAACTTTTTAAATTCTTTATATCGTTATGAGCCAAAAGCAGCCTTATACGCCCGGTGAGTTTCAATGGTCCTTTTTATTACCTAAATATTGGGGTGTATGGATTGCGATTACTTTCCTCATGCTTTTGGCTATTTTTCCATGGGCGATCCAATGGCGTTTAGCTCACGGGTTAGCAAATATCGCTTGGAAATATTTAAAATCTCGCCGCAAAACCACTATTCGCAATTTAGAAGTTTGCTTTCCCGAGTGGTCATCTGAAAAAGTACAGCAACAAGCAAAACAAGTTTTTGTAGATATGATGCTTGGTATTTTTGAGACCTTAAACGCATGGTATAAGCCTTACTGGTTTAAAAACCGCGTCACAATTGAAGGTTTAGAACACATTACTGATGCTCAAGCTCAGGGCAAAGGTGTTTTATTACTGGGAACTCATAGTACTTTGCTTGATGCCGGTGGTTATGTATGCGCTCAATATTTTGAACCTGATGTTGTTTATCGTCCTCAAAATAATCCACTACTCGATATGCTGATTTATCGCTGCCGCAGCACAATCTACAAAGCACAAATTGATCATGATGATATGCGCGGCTTAATTCGTCACCTTAAAGATGGTGATGCCATTTGGTATAGTCCCGATCAAGACTTCGGGCTTAAACAAGGCGTTATGGCACCATTTTTTGGAGTGCCAGCTGCGACAGTAACGGCTCACCGTCGTTTATTAAAAATTTCCAAAGCGGTTGCTGTTCCTTTATATTTTTATCGTCATGGCGATGTACAGGACCCTAAATATCATATCCTAATTGAACCTGCAGTCGACAATATGCCAAGCGAAGATGAAGTCGATGATGCAACCCGCGTAAATAAGATTATTGAGAACCAGCTTCGTATCGCACCAACTCAATATATGTGGTTTCACCGTCGTTTTAAGACACGTCCTGAGGGATATGAAGAGATCTATTAAATAATCTTCAGTAACGGCCGCACTGTAGTAATAAACATCTAAATAAACACCAGCATGTACTATCGTGCGAAGGCGACAAGGACGTCGCCCGTTGGACTACGACATTATGGATGTGTCGTTAGTCCAACAAATGGTTTTGTTACTTTTGCCAAAACAAAAGTAAGGAGTAAACTCCACCTATTAAATGAATAACCGGTAAAACACCGCTTTGCTACAACCTAAAGGCAAAATCAATGAAAGTGATGCAACTTCTCCCAGAACTCAATAGCGGTGGCGTAGAACGCGGCACACTGGAAATTGCACGTGCACTGGTTGCACAAGGCCACCAATCTTTGGTTGTATCAAATGGCGGACGATTAGTGTCTCAACTTGAAGCCGAGGGCTCTAAACACTTAACACTACCGATTCATAAAAAATCTTTATCGAGCTTATGGCAAATCCGCCCTTTACGTCGACTTATTGAAGAGCATCAGCCCGATATTGTCCATGTACGCTCACGTGTGCCAGCTTGGCTTACCCATTTTGCCTTAAAGGGAATACCAGCACATAAGCGCCCTCACCTCATTAGCACAGTACATGGTTTCTATTCGGTCAATCGTTATAGTGCGATTATGACTCAAGCTGAAAAAGTAATTGCCGTTTCTGACAGCGTAGTTAAATATATCACTGACCATTATAAAAACTGTCCACCACAAGATATTGTCCGGATTTATCGAGGAATTGATCCTGCTGCTTTCCCGTATAACTATCAACCTTCAGCACAATGGTTTAATCAGGTTTTTAATGACTTTCCTGAACTCGAAAATAAATTTTTACTATGCTTGCCTGGTCGTATTACCCGCTTAAAGGGACATGAAAGCTTAATTGAGTTAATGCAACAACTTCAGTCGCAATATCCTCAATTACATGCTGTGGTTGTGGGTGGTGCCGATGCTAAAAAACAGGCCTATTTAAGTGAGTTGCAAAGCACCATTCAAAACAAAGGACTTGCAGATAAGATCACCTTTGTAGGACATCGCTCAGATATACGTGAATGGCTCGCTTTTAGCGATATTGTGCTCTCTCTATCCAATCAGGCAGAAACATTCGGTAGAACAGCATTAGAAGCACTGTCAGTCGGTACGCCAGTGATTGGCTGGAATCGTGGAGGTGTTGCAGAGATTTTATCTCATGTATATCCACAAGGTCTTGTTGAAGCTGAAAATGAAAAAGCTTTAGTAGAAACAGTAAAGCATCATATTGAACAACCGCAAACAGTCGCACCTGTGACAATGTTCAGTTTAAAAGATATGTGCGACCAGACGCTTGAGCTATATCAAAGTGTATTGAAATAACGTAATAAAAAACCCGCGATCATCGCGGGTTTTTTATTAACTAAAAGAAAGCAGTCTTATTTAAATGTTGCTTCATAAGCAGCAGCTTTTTCATAGTCATATTGTTTTTCCCACTTACTGATAACAAGTACAGCAAGTGCGTTACCAACAACGTTCAACGCAGTACGTGCCATATCCATGATACGGTCAACACCAGCAATAAACGCTAAGCCTTCCACAGGAATACCAACACTACCTAATGTCGCTAATAACACAACAAACGATACGCCAGGAACACCTGCAATACCTTTCGAAGTAATCATTAATGTTACAACCAAAATAACTTGTTGGCTGATCGACATTTCAATACCGTAAAGCTGTGCAATAAAGATTGCTGCGATACTTTGATAAAGCGTAGAACCGTCAAGGTTAAAAGAATAACCAGTTGGGATTACAAAACTAGAAATCGCTTTTGGCGCACCATAAGCTTCCATTTTTTGCATAATACGCGGTAAAACTGTTTCAGAACTCGCAGTTGAATATGCCAAGATTAATTCATCTTTCAAAATCTTAAACAAAGTAAAGATGTTGATGCTGAACATTTTTGCAGTTAAACCAAGTACCACTAAAGCAAAGAACAAGATTGCACCGTAAACCAATACAACCAATTTACCTAATGGAATAAGTGAAGCAAAACCAAAGTTTGCAACAGTTACAGCGATTAAACCAAATACACCCACTGGCGCATATTTCATGATGATGTGTGTCACACGGAACATTGTTTCCGATACAGCATGAAATACATTTAATAATGGGTCTTTTGTTGTAGCTGGCAATGAAGATAAGCCAATACCAAAAAGCACAGCAAAGAAAATCACTGGTAACATTTCGCCATGTGCCATTGAACTAATAATGTTCGTTGGGATAAGCGATAATATCGTCTGGATAATACCATGAGACTGTGACTGTACTTCTTCAGTTGTATGCTTATATTGAGAAATATCAGTTTGAACCAGTTGAGACATATCAATGCCTGAACCTGGATGGAAGATATTTGCTGCAACCAAGCCGACCAAAATAGCAATAGTAGTAATAATTTCGAAATAGAGAATGGTTTTAAAACCAAGACGCCCAAGACTTTTTGTACTGCCAACACCCGCAATACCTAAAATCAATGTAGAGAAAACGATTGGAATAACAATCATTTTAATCAGGCTAATAAAGATCTTACCTAACGGCGTAAGAACGTTATTTACAATACTATCTTTGATTTCAGGCTGATTATGTAAAACAGCCCCGACAACTATCCCTAGGATTAAAGCAATTAAAATTTGCCACGCAAGGCTAAATTTAAAATTCTTCATAAGACAATCCTTATGCACCGCAAAGTATCAAATATGAGAGGGAGAAGACCACTATCTTAGAGTGAAACCTCAATATGTACACTAATTTCCAAACAGAAATTTAAATGCACAAGCAAATCACAACCCGCCGATCCGGCGAAGTAAACAACAATGCCTGTTGACGATCCAACATGTCAACGATCGGCACATTCTATTGAGATTTGCCAATTAAACAAGTCCAATTTATGTCTAAATAGACCAAAGCCTATATTTATTCTTCAATAATCTATAAAAACAAAAACTTATCAAAAAAAATTTTTGTATCTATTTTCATCGAAAAAGGCTCGGATATATAAAAAAACTTATGGACAACTACCTATAATTAAATAGATTTTAAAATTAAGATAATCTTAAAAATATTTCTTTAATTTACAAATAATTAAATGGTATTTATATAAAATATCAACCCGAGTTCTGCGTCCTGCAAAACTCGGGTAAATGAGGTTGTGCTTTCAGGGTATATAATTCTTTTTATTGCTTCCGTTCTAACATCTTATCCGTGATGTCGTTCCATATCAGCTTAGTGCATCCTTACTTGGGATTATCCATTCCCGCTTCCGTGTGCCGATGAATGTAGAATACGGGTTTTAGTTCCCCCTGCCTATTGGACCTAGACTCAAATCTTTGTACGATATTGCTTACAACCTGCTTTTATATACTTTTCTCTTTATAAGGCTCTGCAATTTCATCAGTCACTATTTTTTCTTCTTTTTCCGCTTTAGCAATACCTTCTTGTATTGCAGCTTGAGCTTCTTCTTCATCATCTTGAGTTTCTTCAACTTCTTCTTGAATCTCTTCAAATATTCGACCTGTTTGTAAAACAACGTAGACAGGAAAATGATCTGAGCCAATATGAGATAAACGCTGCATTTTTACTAAACCAAAGTCTGTACTATGAAAGATATGATCAAGTGACCAACGCAATAAAGAGTAATCTGCATGAAAAGTATTAATAAAGTGTCGGCCAACTCGCGGATCGAGTAATCCACTAATACGTTGAAATAAACGTGTTGTGCGTGACCATGCGACATCATTTAGATCTCCCATCACGATACAACTCTCATCCAGATCTTTAATTTGATCTCCAACAATTAAAAGCTCTGCATCTCGTAGTGTTGAATCTTTTGCTTCAGTTGGACTAGGCGGTTTAGGATGTAAACAGTAGAGCTGAACAGGCATCCCAGAACGTAAGATTACAGTGGTATGAATAGAAGGAATTTCATTACTTAAAATGAACTTGACCTCAGTATTTCTAAGCGGTAACCGGCTATATAAATGCATGCCATATAAATTATCTAATGGTACAGGCACACGGTAAGGGTACTCCTCTTCAATTTCTTTTAGAGCATTTTCCCATGTCTTGTCACTTTCTAACGTCAACAATAAATCAGGTTTTAATGTCCGTACATGCTCAAGTAATAAATGATATTTATCATTGGGTGTAAGCACATTAGAAACAATTAATGAAATCTGTTTTTTAGGATCTACTTGATGTTGCTTTACCTTTTTAACCTGTTTTTTCCAAAACAAGGTATAAGGCAAAACCATATTAAGTTGATAAGCAATTGCTGCAATGAGTACTGCAAGCAAAAGCTCACGCCATATGTTCCATTCAGACGGCCAAAACAACATGCCAATTAAAGCAATAAAGCCTACAAACAGAATTTGTAAACGTGGAAAATCAGCCCCTCTAAACCACCACTCATCACGAGGGATAAGTGACCAGAAAGTCAACCAAATCACCACCACAGACACAACTTCGATATAAATCATTGAAATTACTCTTTTAAGATGATTTGTTTTTTAATGTTTTTGTCATCTTTATCAATTTTGTATGTAACATAAACAAGATATTCTACTCAATAAAATTGCTGTTTTGATTCTGTAACGCTTGCAGTTGTGAGCACTTTTGATACACTCAACTCCCCCTAACAATTTTAACGCACCGAGGCAAAATGACATGAAAGTAGGTCTGGTCGGTTGGCGCGGGATGGTCGGTTCCGTCCTTATGCAACGTATGGTTGAAGAGAATGATTTTGCTCATATTGAGCCATTCTACTTCTCTACCAGTAATGCAGGTGGTGAAGCTCCTTCATTTGGTGGTAAGACTGCCCCAGCACTTATGGAAGCTACAGACATTACCAGTCTGAAGCAAATGGATGTCATTATTACCTGCCAAGGTGGTGACTACACGTCTGAAGTTTTCCCACAGTTAAAAGCAACTGGTTGGGATGGCTACTGGATTGATGCTGCATCTACTTTACGTATGTCTGATGATGCAATTATCGTTCTTGATCCAGTTAACCTTAACGTAATTAAAGACGGTTTAGCGAAAGGTACTAAAACTTTCGTTGGTGGTAACTGTACAGTATCACTTATGTTGATGGGCGTAGGCGCACTTTTCCAAAATAATTTGGTTGAGTGGATGACTGCTATGACTTATCAAGCAGCATCAGGTGCTGGCGCACAAAACATGCGTGAGTTGTTAACAGGTATGGGTTATTTGTACAACAATACCAAGACTTTGTTAGATGATCCTAAATCTGCAATTCTTGATATTGATCGTCAAGTTGCTGAGTTACAACGTGGTGAAGGCTTCCCTTCTGCTAACTTTGGTGTGCCACTTGCTGGTTCATTGATTCCTTACATTGATAAACAGCTTGAAAGCGGTCAATCTAAAGAAGAGTGGAAAGGTCAAGTTGAAACCAACAAGATTTTAGGTAACTCTCAAATTGTTCCTATTGATGGTCACTGTGTGCGTATCGGTGCAATGCGTTGCCACTCTCAAGCATTAACCATCAAACTGAAAAAAGATGTTCCGCTTGATGAGATCGAAGATATGATTCGTAACTCAAACCAGTGGGCTAAAGTTGTACCAAATACACGTGAAGCATCGATGACTGATCTTACACCTGTAGCTGTGACTGGTACCTTAACTGTACCTGTAGGCCGTTTACGCAAACTCAATATGGGTAAAGAGTATCTCGGTGCATTCACAGTAGGCGATCAGCTACTTTGGGGTGCTGCTGAACCTTTACGTCGTATGTTACGTATTTTAGTAGAATACAAAAGCTCATAATTTGACCTGAATTATTCAGTCAAAATAAAAAGCCGATCACATTTGATCGGCTTTTTCGTAACTGGTTTGTGAAAAATTAACAATTTATTTACATTTCATTATTGTATAATTTTGAACGACTTTACGACTGATCAGGTCATGGATTGAGATGACTGCATATAACAAATTAAAAATTGCCATTTTCACCATTATGTCTTCGCCTTGTGTTTATGCGATTACATTAGATCCTATTCAAATTCAATCTGCACCTGGGGAATTACTTTATGCAGAAATGAATTTTCAGCAAGCAGATCCCAATACCCCATTACAAGTCAGTTTAGCCACTCAAGAAGATCTTAATAGTTTGGGAGTCACTCACCAACCTCCTGGTAATCTGAACTTTTATACACGACAAAATGGCCAAGGTACTGGCGTTATTGTGATTACCTCATCTCGTCCTATTATTGATCCTGAACTGAATATTGTCGTAAAAGTCAGTGAGGGTAATGCAACTCGCCTTCAACATATTAAAACTGTTTTAAAGCCATCGCCTATTAAAAAGGTTGCTGCGAATGAAACTCCACTTTCACCACAATTTATCGTAAATGAAAAAGACATCGCGTTAAACCTACCTGAAAGTACTCGGTATACACCTGCTGAGACAGCAACACCTGTAGCCGAAACTACAGCTAATGAGCGCAATCTAAACATTAGCACTGGAACTGCTCCAACTTTAAATAGCTCTGCTCCTATGGCTTCTGTTACAGACCAATCTTCAGCTCAAGCACCACAGCAAACAATAGCAACAATGAGTACAGAACCATCTGCTGTAGACAAGCAACCAGTTGCTCCTCTCAAAACGAACAATGGCAATCAAGCCACTACAGTCAAAAAAGCAGCCCAACCTAAGCCTGCTCAACAAAAAAATCTATTAAGTAAAAACACACAAAAAAAACAAAAAATAAGCACCTATAAAGGTCCAGCACCTACAGGTAAGTATGTTGTACAACGGAATGAGTCTTTATGGTCTATTGCTAATCGCATCGCAGCACAAACTAAACAACCTGTAGCTAAAGTCATGCGAGATATCCAAGCTCAAAATCGACATGCTTTTATCCAAGGCGATGTAAACCGTTTACGTCAGGGAATTTCACTAAATTTAACAGCCGCAAATACAGCTAAAGCGCCTCATACAAAACCTAAATCGACTGAAGCTAACTTAGCAAAACCTACTTCTGGCCGAGCTAAATATCGTTTGCAACAAGCTGAAATGAGCATTGTGGCAGAGAACAGCCCAAATTCTAATCATGGAAGTGCAAAAAAGAGCACACAACAAGGTCAAAACAATACTGAGTTAGCAGTAAAAGTTATGACAACTCGAGAAAAAACCGTTACATTACAAAGGAATGTAACCAAACTAAATCAAACTTTAAGTTTAAAAGACCAACGTATTCAACTTCTGAATGCGCGTTTGGCAGAGTTACAGCAGCAATTAAAAGCACAGCAACAAACTCACAAGCAAAAACACTAAGTTAAAACCAGAGTTAGCTCGCTTTATATTGCAATATTTTATTTTTTAAGGGGAAAGTAATGTTATATGTGATTCCGTTTATCATATTACTCGTGGTTGCTGTTGTTTTAAAAAAGCGCGAGAATGGCCAAAAACAAGAGACCACCTCCCCAAAAAGTATAAGTAAAAAATCGGGCAAAAAAGCAGGTGCCAAATCGAGTAAAAGCTCGCGTGAAAAAAGTAAAACCAATGTAGTTGAAGAAGTCACTCCTGCTCTTCCACAAAGTAGTCCTGTTCCTGAGGCTGTTCGTCAAAATATTCAACAGCTCATTCAAGAAAAACAGTTTTCAGCGGCTGAAGCTCAAGTCAATCAGGCACTAAAAAAAGACAATACCCAGCATGAATTGTATTTATTACTTCTTGAAGTTCATATTGCTCAAAAAGATGAATTCGCGATTCAACAACTAATTAGCCACATTCGCAGTTTGGCATTAAATGAAATCGCGATTAAAGCAGAAGCAAGACAAAAAGAATATGAGTCTGCAAGACAACCCGATGCTATTGATTTTCCTCAATCTCAATCGTATGAAGAACCGAAAAACACACCTGACACAACTGCTCAGTTTGACCAGTTAACAACAAGTTCTTCTGAAACTTCTTTTGATGACTTGCAGAAAGACTATACACCTGTAAAACAAGAACCAGCAGTTGAAGTTGAACCGTTAGAATTTAACTTTTCATTTGAAAAAACTGCAGCTACCGAAAATATCAGTCAACCCATACAGGAACCAGAACAATCAACATCTCAGCAAATACCAGAAGTTTCGTCATCTCAAGAAATAAATGAACTAGCTGATTTAGAGTTTTCTTTTGACTTGGCACCTCTGCATGAAAATGAAGAAAAAACTCAAGCAGTAGAAGTAAAAGCAAATCAAGAAAATAGCCTTAATGCATTAGATTTTAACCTTGACTTAAATCCTTCAATTTCAGAAAAGAAATCTGATGAACAAGTTTCATCATTAGATGAACTTACACTCGTAGAACAAGCATCATTAGAAGCGACTTCTATCGCACCTCTTGAGTTTTCGCTAGATGAACCTGCACTAGTTACAGCACCAGAAATTGAAACTCAAAACCATCTAGATGTAGTAACTAAAGAGGCTACTCAAACTCAAATAGAGGATCCACTTCTAGAGGCATTTCCAGAATTAAAACAAGTAAATGAAAGTGAGCTCGACTTAAAACTGGCTGAGCAATATATCAAGTTTGGTGAGAACCAAGCAGCGCGCAATTTACTACAGGCTAATGAGCAAAAATTCAACACAGAACAACAACAACATGCGAAAAACCTACTTAATCGCATAGCTTCTTAGAACTGTTCGATTTACCATAAGCAGTCAGAGATGACTGCTTTTTTATGCCTGCAAAAATATGAAAAAAATAGCCTTATTTTACATGGGTGGTACTTTTGGTTGCGTCGGTGAGCCGTTAGCACCTATGCCTTATGACCAATTCTTACCTCAACTTGAGAAAGTGATACCTCCACACTTAACAGTTGACTGCTTTGCGGCACCCAATATTGTCGATAGTAGTGCATGTACAGCTCCTGATTGGTTACGCCTAATTCAACGCATACAACAACTACAACTTAAAGGCTATCAGCATTTCGTTGTTATTCACGGTACAGACACGCTCAGTTATGCGGCTGCGACCCTAGCTCGCTTTTTAGGCCAAAGCTGTCATATTGTGATTACTGGTAGCCAATACCCGTTACTCAATGTTCAAGGTGATAATACTCGTGAATTCACTGATGCAATTGAGAACTTATATCTTGCATTAGAACAAGTGATTAGCTTACCTGTAGGTGCTTATCTTGCATTCCATCATCAAATATTCCATGCACAAACTGCATTAAAAACTCATACAACTGAACTCGATGCATTTTCAGGTTTAAGTAGTGAAGTTGAATTTACGCCTCAACAAAATGAATTGATCGTACAAGATGCTCAAATTGAACGAGCTGCTTCATTTCAGATTTTAAACTGGATGATGCAACCGATTTCAACACAGCACTTGGTACAACAGTTACGTCACTTACTTCCTGCTCCACCGCACTTTTTAGTGTTACAAGGCTTTGGTACAGGCAATATCGCAGTTAACCCTGAACTATTGGCAACCTTAGATGAACTCTATGCTCATGGATGTGTTCCAATCTTGGCAACACAAGTGACATTTGGCGGCATTGACCAACGTTATGCAATTAGTGCATGGGCCAAAACTGCAAAAATTGTCATTAATGATGCACATAGTCATGCAGATCTTTATACAAAAGCACTTCAAATCTATTTAAAATACCCAACCCCAGAACAATGGCTCAGCCATTGGAATGAAAATTTGCATTAAATAGAGGTAAAGCTATGCAACGTTATGCGGTCGGTATTGAGTTTAGCGGAGTTCAATATCGAGGATGGCAAACACAACAGCCAGGCGTTGCCAGCGTTCAGGAAACTATCGAGCGTGTACTCAGCAAAATCGCAGATGAACCTATTGCACTTCACGGTGCGGGCCGAACAGATGCGGGAGTACATGCAACGAATATGGTGGCACACTTCGATACGAACGCCATTCGTCCAGAAATGGGATGGTTGAGAGGAGCAAATAGCCAGTTACCTAAAGATATTTCCATTCAGTGGATTAAACTGATGGATGAAAATTTTCATGCACGCTTTAAAGCAACGGCTCGACGTTACCGCTATGTTATTTATAACGCTCCTTGCCGACCAGCCCTCTTACATAAACAGGTCACGCACATTTACCAAAAGCTAGATGTGCAAAAGATGATTAAAGCTGCTAGTAAATTTGAAGGTACACATAACTTTGAAACCTTTCGCGCAGCAGCATGCCAGTCCAATAAACCTGTTCGACATGTAACGCATTGTCGTCTATTTGAACATGGCCGCTATTTAGTGTTAGATATTCAAGCAGATGGTTTTTTACACCATATGGTGCGTAATATTGTTGGATGCTTACTCGAAATTGGTCAAGGTATGTATGAAATAGACCATATTGATACGATGTTTGCAGCACAAGATCGTAAAGCGGCAGGAGTCACTGCTCCACCTGACGGTCTCTACTTTATTCAATGTTATTATCCCGAGCAGTTTGTCTTACCACAGCCACCACTTGGGCCACACTGGTTAAACCTACCTGAGTAGGCTTAACCCATTTTTATTAGCGATGCTGTTTACGCTTACGGTACTCAACTGGTGTTTCATTAGTCCAACGTTTAAACGCACGATAGAACGTACTTGGTTCAGAGAAACCCGTTAAATACACAATACGCTCCACACTCTCACTGGTATTTGCCAAAAGTTTTTTAGCTAAACGACAACGGTAGTCAGAAAGTATTTGTTGGAAACTAGTATTCGCTTCACTCAACTGAGTGCGTAAACGACGTGGCGTAATATTTAATTGTGCTGCTACAGTTTCTAGCGTGGTTTCTCCACTTTCTAGTGTTGAACCAATCGCTCGACGAACCTCACCGACCAAATCATAACGTGCCAATTCTTGTAGCTTTTCAATTGCGAGCTGTTCATGCAGTTGCAATAGTTCAGGTTCCGCCTGCCAAAGCTGGAAGTCTAAAATAGCAGGGTCAAAATATAGCCTTGTTTCTTTTTGCCCTAAACTTACTGGGCAGCCATAAACTCGGAAATATTCATCTTCCGAAGCACCTTCACTAAAGTTAAAATCGATGAAGATAGGATGAAACTGACCTTCGGTAATAAATTTGAAGAATCGAAGCACACCAGAAATCGCACATTCTGAAAAATGACGATTCACAAGGTTATCAGCCCCCACTTGCTCACCATTGGTTAAATAGCAACGTCCATCTTCGACAACCAGCTTTGCATCAAATGCATCACTAATTAGACGTTGATACGCTAAAGCTCTTTTAAGGCCTTCACCAAAGGTTTCACTACTAATAAATAAATGTTCAATCACCTGACCACGGTACAAAGGCAAATGCTCACCTAAATGCAAACCGATGTCTGGATCTTTACTGACTTCCTGAGCTGCAGTCCAAAAGGCATACTGTGCACTTAACGGAGTACGTGCATTTGTATCGACCTGATTTAAAGCGACTCCCGCTTTAGTTAATATTTCTTCTGTTGGCAATCCTGCACGACGAATTGCTTGATAGCCAAAACGTAATACAACTGATGCATCTGTTAGCTGACCCACGCAGTGCCCTTCCATGTAGATACTTCATTGATACTTAGGAGCTGTTGACTCTTTATGCATGAACAGTCCCTAATAACTATGATTTTAGATTAGCGTTGATTGACCAAACTGACAACAGAATTAGAGTTGTTTTGTGAAAAAAATTACATCTTTTTTTACTAGTCATAGTTTAACCAGATGCTTTAACAAGAAGATGTCTATCTTGTTTTTTTTAAATAAATTGACTATAATTTGCGCCTTTCCAATTTGATCATCAGGTAGGCTATGGCCAATAAAGAGGAACTCATTGAGTTCGAAGGCGTTGTCACCGAAACGCTTCCTAATACGATGTTCCGTGTACGTCTTGAAAACGGTCACGAAGTTATTGCACACATTTCTGGTAAAATGCGTAAACACTATATCCGTATTCTTACTGGCGACAGTGTAAAAGTCGAAATGACTCCATATGACTTAACTAAAGGTCGTATTACGTACCGTGCTCGCTAATTAGTGAATGCAAAAAAGCCACTTCATGATGTGGCTTTTTTATTGCTTTATTTATTCACTTAATCGACTGGACTTACACCCAACTGTTTGGCATTCACGCAATCTTTCTTGTAGCCAATGGTTTCTTTCCTGCGTTGTCTGTAAACGACACTGCACGTCTACACTATTTCTATTTGAATCTGTACATTCAGCATCACGTTGACGTATCCACGCAAGCTGAGACTTCTTAAGCGTATTCCTTTGCGCCGCATTCAATTTTGCTCTTAATGCCTGATAATTTTTATTTAGATCTGCATCAGCACTCGCATAGATTTTATTTGTACAGTAAATATCATCATAGGTATTACGAGTAGTGTCGCAATTATCGGCATATACCGCTGTTACTCCAAAGCTGCATAAAAGTGCTAAAAGTATTTTTTTCATCATGTTTTCCTTAAGTTTTTTGCAAAATAATTATAAAGCCTTTCAGATATGAGTATGAATTGCTAGATAAACTCATCCTCCATTTATCATAAACTTCCTTTTTTTCTTTACAAGCTAGGCAATCCAACCTACCGTTATCTAACAATAAATATAATTTGATAGAGAGAAAAATGAATATATCGAACCTATGCCGAATAACCTTGCTCTCAGTGATGTCTATTTATTTGAACGGTTGCGCAACTCAACCACGCCAATCTGTCGACTTACAAGAATATTTAAAAGGCTTTCTGGGCAAATCATCGACCACCATTCAACAAGAACTAAACTTACGCGGTCTTGGCTTTCAAATTGCGCATGTTCCACAAAAAACATCAAATCAACTCATCTACACGATTTTACGGCCATTAAGTATTCCCATTCCTATGGTGAGTAATGTAGAGATGGGTGGTAATCCAGTTCCTATCCAATCCGGGACATTAGGGAGCAACTCTTACGATGTTAATTTTAATTGCAAAGTTATTTTTCAGCTTAAAAATGACATTGCCGAGTCTATTCAATACGAAGGTAAAGCTTGCTAAACACAACCATAAAAAAACGCAGCTTGAAGCTGCGTTTTTTAGCAAAGTAGCGATTAAGCAAGAGCAGCAACGACTGCTTCACCCATCTCGGCTGTACCTACTTTAGTCATGCCTTCAGACATAATATCGGCTGTACGGAAACCTTGATCAAGTACTTGCCCTACTGCATCTTCAATTGCTTTAGCAGCAGCTTCTTCACGGAAGGTATAACGAAGCATCATTGCGACAGAAAGAATGGTTGCTAATGGGTTTGCCACATTTTGACCCGCAATATCAGGCGCCGAACCATGACAAGGTTCATACATGCCTTTGCCATTTTCATCTAAAGAAGCTGACGGCAACATACCAATTGAGCCTGTAAGCATTGCTGCTTCGTCAGACAAGATATCGCCAAATAAGTTACCTGTAACGATTACGTCAAACTGTTTAGGTGCACGTACAAGTTGCATAGCAGCATTATCCACATACATATGTGAAAGCTGAATATTTGGATAGTTCGCTTGCTGTAAGTCAGTAACCGTTTGCTTCCAAAGCTCTGTCACTTCTAAAACGTTTGCTTTATCTACAGAACACACTTTACCGCCACGTAATCCTGCAAGTTCAAAAGCAACTTTTGCAATACGCTTAATTTCGCTCTCAGAATAAACGTCAGTGTTATAGCCCTGTTTTTCACCATTTTCGAGTTCACGAATACCACGTGGTTGACCAAAGTAGATACCACCAGTCAATTCACGAACGATCAAAATATCTAAACCTGCAACAATTTCAGGTTTTAAGCTAGAAGCATCAGCCAATTGTGGATATAAGATCGCTGGGCGCAAGTTAGCAAATAAGTTAAGTTCACTACGAATTTTTAAAAGACCGCGTTCAGGGCGAATAGAACGTTCAATAGTGTCCCATTTTGGTCCACCAACGGCGCCTAATAAAATGGCATCAGCTTTTTTGGCTTGCTCACTTGTTACAGCTGGATATGGTTCTCCATGAGCATCAATCGCAGCTCCACCTAACAAGCCATGTTCCCAAGTCAAAGACAAATTAAATTTTTCATTTACTTTATTTAATACTTTTTCTGCTGCCCCAACAATTTCAGGACCAATCCCATCGCCAGCCAAAATTAAAATCTGTTTAGACATGAAGTTTTCCATTTTCAAAGACAAGACAGTGTTATGACTGTCGTGGTGTTAGTTTTTTCTGTTCGAGAAATTCACCGAGTCCTGTGGTTACATCAAATGGTCGACAAAAACGGCGAATTACACGCCCATCCTGCTCTAAGTCAACACATAATGGATCTGGTACAGAAACATTCAGCAAACTACCCGAACGATTAGATTTGTCTCGGTACATTTTAAACATATAGCGATGGTTGGCTTTGAATTGGTGAATAACATGGATGGTTTCTGCCCGATCTGGAGAAATCGGATAGTAACGAATCACCACTTCATATTGTTTGGCAGGCACAGATAAATACAAACTATTGCTTTGACTTAACACCGAACCATTTAATCTCACAATTCCTTGATGAATTGCCTGATTACTAATACGACGTGTCTGTGCATCAACAACAGTAATATCATTTAGCCGTTCAAATTCGCAACTTTTTGCGCCCGAACAATATATTGCTGCATTCTGCCCCAAATTTTCTTGTTCAGCCTGCTTAATACGAACAGTATCCACTACATTGTAAGTGCTCTGACAAGCACTTAGTGTTATTGCGCACAGGCCCAACAAAAAGCTATGAGTAACGTTCCTCTTCATTGTTCAAGCCCAATCCTCATCTAGTGCATAATTTTAAGCTGTTGTTATGCTTTAGCATGTTAGCAAGAGTTTGAACACGACGCCATGACTATGTTTAAAATGTACCAAAAGGTTAATTTATCTCTTGGAATACCCAAGGACGAACCTGTTTGGTTTTTTCTTCATAAGCGCGAATTGCGTCCGCATTTTGGAGAGTTAAGCCAATATCATCCAAGCCATTTAACAAGCAATGCTTACGAAATGGATCCACTTCGAATTTAAATGCTTCACCTGCTGGTGTACGAACTTCTTGCGCAGCCAAATCAATTGTTAATTGATATCCTTCATTCGCAGCACATTCTTTGAATAATTGATCAACAATATTCTCAGATAAAATAACTGGTAACATGCCGTTTTTAAAACAGTTATTAAAGAAAATATCAGCAAAGCTTGGCGCAATAACGGTACGAAAACCATATTCGTTTAATGCCCAAGGTGCATGCTCACGACTTGAACCACAACCAAAGTTCGTACGAGCAATTAAAACTGTTGCTCCCTGATAACGTGGTTGATTCAAAACAAAGTCCGGATTTTTTGGACGTACCGAGTTATCTTGACCTGGGTAACCTTCATCTAAATAACGAAGCTCATCAAATAAGTTGTCGCCAAACCCAGTGCGTTTAATCGATTTTAAGAACTGTTTTGGAATAATTAAATCTGTATCGACATTGGCACGATCTAATGGTGCAACGATACCTTGTTCAACTGTATAAGCTTTCATGGTTTGCTCCAGACCGAATTAAAATGAACGAACGTCAACAAAATGCCCTGCGATTGCAGCCGCTGCTGCCATTGCCGGACTTACCAAGTGAGTACGACCACCATTACCCTGACGACCTTCAAAGTTACGGTTTGATGTCGATGCACAGTGTTCGCCCGGTTGTAACTTGTCTGCATTCATGGCTAAACACATTGAACAACCCGGTTCACGCCACTCGAAACCAGCTTCCAAGAAAATTTTATCCAAACCTTCTTTTTCTGCCTGCTGTTTCACTAAACCAGAACCCGGAACAATCATCGCTTGCTTAATGCTAGAAGCCACTTTACGGCCTTTAACCACCTCAGCAGCAGCACGGATATCTTCAATACGTGAGTTAGTGCAAGAACCAATAAATACACGGTCAAGTTGAATTTCAGCCAATGTCTGACCTGCGTTTAACCCCATATATTGATACGCACGTGTCCAGTCACTACGTTGTACGTCATCTTTCGCTTGTTCTAAAGTTGGTACAGCTTTCGACACCGGAATCACCATCTCAGGTGAAGTACCCCAAGATACTTGTGGTTCAATCTCTGCACCATTTAATTCAACAACTGCATCAAAAACAGCATCATCGTCTGAATGTAAAGTATTCCAATAAGCAACCGCTTGTTCCCACTGCTCACCTTTTGGTGCGTAGCTACGGCCTTTTACGTATTCGATAGTCTTATCATCAACTGCGACCATACCCACACGAGCACCCGCTTCAATCGCCATGTTACATACCGTCATACGCCCTTCAATCGACATATCACGGAAAACTTGACCACCAAACTCGATTGCGTAGCCTGTACCACCCGCAGTACCAATTTTACCGATAATCGCCAACACCACATCTTTTGGTGTTACGCCCTTACCTAAAACGCCATCAACACGAACCAACATATTTTTTGATTTTTTCTGAATCAAACATTGTGTCGCTAAAACGTGTTCAACTTCAGATGTCCCGATACCATGTGCCAAACACCCAAAGGCACCGTGAGTTGCTGTATGCGAGTCACCGCATACTACCGTCATACCCGGTAAAGTTAAGCCTTGCTCAGGACCAACAACATGCACAATACCTTGGCGAATATCATTAATACCAAATTCAACGATATTAAATGCCTTACAGTTATCATCTAAGGTTTGAACCTGAATACGAGACGTATCATCTTCAATACCTGCAATGCCCTGATCACGCTCTTTTTTAGACGTTGGAACGTTGTGGTCTGGTGTAGCTACGTTTGCGCTTAAACGCCACGGTTGACGACCCGCAAGTTGCAAACCTTCAAATGCTTGTGGACTTGTTACTTCATGCAATAAATGACGGTCGATATAAAGTAAGCACGAACCATCATCACGCTCTGTAACTACGTGGTCATCCCACAATTTGTCATATAAAGTTTTGCCTGCCATGTCGTCTTGCTCCATTGGACTGGGTAATTCTAATCTTTCTTCGATTATAGCCAGAGTTTCACATAAATCTAATTTATCATTTTTATAAATTAGAAAACTTTTAGGAATCATTCCTGCATATCTTAATATTGCTCAAAAATATTTAAATCGGTTTTGTTAATGATTATCATTTGCATAATCCATTTTTAATCTTATACTCTCATCTCTATACTAAAAATATCAAATATAGGTAGAGAGAACGATGATGGCTAATATTCAAAAATTCGTTGTAAATAACCAACGTACATTAAAGAAAACCTTAAGTTACTACATTATGCATATTACGGTAGCAATGCTAGTCGCGTACTTTGTAACAGGTAACATTTGGATGGCTTTAACCTTAAGTATGTTAGAACCAACCGTACAAGCATTTGCATTTTTCTTTCATGAAAAAGTATGGGCAGCAAAAGACCGTCGTATTTCAGCTTTAAACGAAAAAGAGACAATTGCTTAGGTTAAGATTAATACGCCAAATCACAAGTTTATAGAACGTTTAGCTGCAAGCATGATACGATTTTGGCTTGGCGACTTTAGCCTCTCTCGATTTTTCTATCCCAAGTAGAGTTGTATTATGAATCTTGCAGCCTTTGAAGCTTTTGTAAAAGTTATGGAAACAGGGTCTATCTCTGTGGCTGCAGATCAACTCTTTATTACCCAACCTGCTGTTACCAAACGTATTCATAGTCTCGAAGAATATTTCGGCGTAAAGCTATTTGAGTCGGCAGGACGTGGGGTTCAAGCCACTCATGCTGCGCATTCATTATTACCAAAAGTCAAAAGCTGGTTAAATGAACTTAAAGATATTCACCACACGCTAAGTCATGAACAAACACAAATACAAGGCCGTTTAAAAATTGGCACGAGTCATCACATCGGTTTGCACCACTTACCTGCTCCACTTAAACACTTTGTTCAGCAGTTTCCACAAGTCACTTTAGACGTACATTTTGTTGACTCAGAACAAGCCCACGAACAGGTGCTTGCTGGTGATTTAGAGCTGGCATTTTTAACGCTTCCTCCTTCAGGTGATGAACGTCTTAACTACATTACCATCTGGAATGATCCTTTAGTTTTTGTAGCTGCTCCATTTCACCCATTGGCTCAAAAAAAGAATTTAACCTTACAAGATTTAATTGAATATCCAAGTTTGCTGCCTGCCGCACAGACTTATACAGCCCAAATCACCTTGGCCGAGTTTGAAAAACAGGGGCTTAAACCGAAAATTACTATGAGTAATAACCCTCTAGAGTCAATTCGTATGTTGGTCTCTATTGGTTTAGGTTGGTCAGTTTTACCAAAAACTTTATTGAATCAAGATATGCAGCAGCTCGATTTAAATGTCGAGATGAACCGTCAGCTAGGTATGGTATGGCACCCTGCACGTACGCAATCTAGAGCCATGCAAGAGTTGATTAAAATGATGCAAGAATAACGGTATTAATGGCTATATTTTTTAACAAGGATATAAATCAAAACTGCGAAAGGTAGTAGTAAAAATAGAACGCCCCAACTGAAACATATGGCAGCGAAAATAATTCCGCCAAGTGCACTCATAAACAGTAAAGCAATGATATAAATAAGTAACTCACCAAAAATAGCGGTAATGAGCTGATCTATAAATTCTTGAAAGAAACCATTGCTACCTTTACTTTTAGTGCGCTTATTTTTAGTCATGCTATTTTAATTAATAAAGTTATATATTGATTAGAAATAATACTGTAAATATATACCCTTTACTCTACTATCCTTATACTTTTCGCTTAAGATTCATGATCGTGAAGAATCCATATTCAAATATAATTAAAGTCGGTTTATATATATTTATAACTTTAGCTATCTTAGTTCTAGTTACATTTATTTGGTTTAAACCGATACGTGTTATTTTCGCCCATCACCTTTCATTGTTACATTGTGATGGTCAAGTCTGTGTAGATGATCCAAAGACACAACCTCTTGCGAACACACTTTATAATCAGGCATTACAAGAAACCCAAGATAAATTAGGTGCTTTTCATCAACAGCCCACTATGGTTTTTTGCTCCACTCCACAATGTGCCAATACCTTTGGTATGGAAAAAGCAGCCGCTAAAGCGGTTGGTAATTTGGGGTTATTGGTTGCACCGCGAGGCTGGAAAGATTTCTATATCACTCATGAGCTTATTCATCATCGACAAGCCGAAGAATGGGGAAATATAGCAATGCTGACTAAACCTAAATGGCTGGTGGAAGGCATGGCTTATAGCTTAAGTGATGATCCACGCCCTACGTTATCGGAGCCCTTTCAGCAATGGCGGGCGCAATTCAAGCTTTGGCATCAACAGAACCCTGACCCAAATATTTGGCATGCCACAGAGAAAGTTAAATAATTTATTAAAGCGCGTCATCTCCGGCGAGCTGAATCTTACTATCAACAATTTCATTCATAAATTGCTGATAGTCGTTTAGATTACGCTCTGCATATTCTTCTGCATAGGTTTGTAATACGTCTACAATCGTATCGCCCTCTCCAAGATATCCTATAAGTACATCTGCATTTCCCGATTTTGCATGGGCATGCGCTAAAGCCAAGCCACAATCTTCAGCATACTTATAGAAATACTCTTCATCCATATCCTTAAGATTAAAAGAGATTTTCATATCACGTAACTGACGTACATGAAAATGTTGAGTTGATATTGAGGAAAATCCAAGAAATATATCACTTGCGGCCTGCATCAGTTGCTGGCCATGTATTACACGTTCACCTTCGTGATTTACTTGTTCTACAAATAACGGACTAAGAATTGATGGATTCGCTTCTTTCATTTGTAAAATTAATGGTTCCCGATCTGCATCCTGAAATAATGCTATGGCTGATCGTGTACCAACACTTCCAATACCAACCACTTTAAAAGCCACATCTGTACATTGATAACGATCAAAAAGGACTTGGCGATCATATTTCAAAGAGTCACGGTATTGTTTAAAGAATACGTCAACATCTTTACTAAATGGTTCATCTGCATTTGGGTGCCATAATAACGGCGCATCATCTACAAAATGACGTAAGCCAGTATCTTGGTCTTGCTGTGTAAGCTTCGGCAATACAGAGTACACCGTTTTTTTCTGTGCAGAATCAAGATCCTTTTCGCTTTTCTTTCTTAGTTTTCGGCATTCAGTATTTTCTAATAAGGTAACAGCATCAATTTTTTCATACCAAACTTGTAGGGGCGAAAGTTTCGCATTTTCCAATAAGTGCTGACGATAACTATTCAGCATTATTTTAACTGCTTTTAAACCCACTTTATCTGCAAGATTAATATCGCGTGCTGCAATCACAAAACTGGTTGCTAAACGCTTTACATCCCATTCAAACGGGGCAACTAAAGTTTCATCAAAATCATTAATTCCAAATAATAGGTTGCGTTCTGGACTTGCAAAACCACCAAAGTTACTTAAATGACAATCACCACAAATCTGTTGAAATAAACCTGAATTTAGTGGCTCCCACACTTGGTCAAATAGCATCAAAGAAGGCATGCCACGATAAAATGTAAATGGTGAAACGCTCATCCGTTTTGCACGAATCGGTTTGAGTTTTTCTAAACGTCCTTGGTTACTCCAATCATAGATCGTTAAAGCAGTTGTTCCTTCTGGTCGTTCAGAAAGTTTTGAAAGTTGTTCAAGCGGTACTTTTTTCCGTTGAGTCTTACCTAATTTAAAACCCTCACTTTTACTCAGTAATTTTCCTTGATAGCTATGACGTGTTAAATCAATGCTTTGATTATTCCAAAGTTGTTCTGGTAATTTAATCTGTGGTGTTTTTGACATTATTACCTCTTTTTTTAAATTTATTTTTATTGAACTTATCAATATTTATTTTTGGATTAGGATTTTCATAGGATATAAAAAGAACGATTTAAACCTAATGAATTAAGAGTTGGAAAACCTTAAATACCGTATGGGTCTTCCAAATCTACAATCTTAAATCGACCAGTCCTGAATTTCCCAGTTATGCTCTTGAGCTAACTTTTCTAGGCGATCATCAGGATTTACAGCAATTGCATGTGTTGCATATTCAAGTAAAAAACGGTCATTGATTGAATCTGAATAAGCCCAAGACTCAGACACACTGCGTCCAGCCAACCAATCGTCAAGACGCGCAAGCTTACCTTTTTGATAACATGCTAAGCCTGCAACTTTACCTGTATATTTGCCATCAACAACTTCGGCATTGGTTGCTAAAATTTCAGTAATGCCAAATTCACGGAAAATCGGCGCCGTAATAAAATCACTCGTTGCCGTAATACCCACAATGGTATGGCCTAAATCTTGATGTTTCTTAATCGCCTCAAAACCTTTAGGACGCATTTGAGGGCGAATTACTTTTTCCATAAACAACTGATGAAGCTCAGTTAAATAGTTATTGTCATGCTTAGTTAAAAAGCCAAAAACAAATTCATTATAAGCATAGGGGTCAAGTTGCCCTGCTTTGTAATCTTCATAAAATTTATCATTCATCTGACGATGATGAACCGGATCAACCAAACCTTCATTGACTAAAAATTCACCCCAAGAATGGTCTGAATCGGTATTTAACAAGGTATGGTCTAAATCAAACAACGCCAGTTTCATGAAAATTCTCGTTTAAACTGAAATTTAAGAAAAAAAATGTAAATCTATCTCCGCTAGTCGATAGAAATTCGTTAAGATCGTAACAATTTAAACATTTTACTTTGATCTTTTCGAGCTGGACATAAAAAGTTGTTGGTCCCCGTGGTCAAAGTCAACGATATAGACAAATATTTAGGTAGCCAAATGATCGACTCAGAAGGTTTCCGACCGAATGTCGGGATCATTTTGGCAAACGATGATGGACAGGTTTTATGGGCAAAGCGCATTGGTCACAATGCTTGGCAATTTCCACAAGGAGGCATCCAGTTTGGAGAAACCCCTGAACAGGCACTTTTTCGAGAACTGAGAGAAGAAATCGGCTTATTGCCCGAACATGTCCAGATTATTGCGCAAACCAAGGGATGGCTGCGTTATCGTTTGCCACATCGGTACATTCGGTCAGACTCTGACCCCGTATGTATCGGACAGAAACAAAAATGGTTTTTACTGAAGTTAACTGCGCCTGCAAAAAATATTCAGTTGAACCTCTCTGACCCGCCCGAATTCGATGAATGGCAGTGGGTTAGCTATTGGTATCCTCTTGGTCAAGTGGTGAACTTTAAGCGTGATGTTTACCGCAAAGCCATGGTGGAGTTGTGTACACAGTTGCCTATGCAACAATTACCCTAAAAATCATTTATCTAGCAAATGATTTTTATTAAAAGTGCTGTTATAAATACATTCATAGTCTAAAAAATACTGGAGTATACATCCATGTCAAACATGCAACTCGACACTCTAAGACGCATTGTCCAAGAGATTAATGCGTCCGTGAGTTTGCATGAATCGTTAGACATTATGGTCAATCAGGTTGCTGAGGCCATGAAAGTGGATGTTTGCTCTATTTATTTACTCGATGAACGCAATCAGCGTTATGTCTTGATGGCCTCAAAAGGCTTAAATCCAGAATCTGTTGGACATGTCTCATTGCAGTTAGGTGAAGGCTTGGTCGGTCTGGTTGGGCAACGAGAGGAAATCGTTAACCTTGATAATGCCCCAAAGCATGAGCGCTTCTTGTACTTACCCGAAACGGGCGAAGAAATTTATAACTCATTCCTCGGCGTACCTGTCATGTACCGTCGCAAGGTTATGGGTGTTTTAGTCGTCCAAAATAGACTTCCTCAAGATTTTAGCGAAGCAGCCGAGTCCTTTTTAGTTACGCTATGTGCACAGCTTTCCGGGGTAATTGCACATGCTCATGCGGTTGGTAACATCGATGTATTTCGTAAACCAAGCAATGGACCTGCCTATAAAACCTTCCAAGGTGCTTCAGGTGCAGGCGGTGTTGCTTTAGGCCGCGCTATTATTTTATATCCCCCTGCCGATCTGGGTGCTGTACCTGACCGTGAAGCAGAAGATATTAGCCATGAACTTCGCCTTTTAGATCAAGCAATCTCATCAGTTCGTTCAGAGATTCGTTCTTTAGACGAAAAAATGCATGATTCACTCATGGCAGAAGAACGCGCTTTATTTAGTGTTTTCTTAAGAATGCTAGATGAAAATGCATTACCTGCAGAAATTAAAGATCTGATTCGTGATGGTCATTGGGCACAAGGTGCTGTACGTCGTGTAATTGAAAAGCACACTGCCCTATTTGCGCAAATGGAAGATGACTATCTTCGCGAACGCGTTTCCGATCTTAAAGATTTAGGCCGACGTATTTTAGCGTGTTTACAAGAAGAAGATTCTAGCCACCGTGAACTCAGTCCAGATAGTATTTTAATTGGTGAAGAAATTAGTACTGCTGCGCTCGTCGAGTTACCGGTCGATAATATCGCTGCTATTGTAACCTCAGAAGGTGCAGCTAATTCACATATGGTGATTGTGGCACGCGCATTAGGTATTCCAACTGTAGTTGGTGTTACTGAACTGCCTGTAAATACGCTTGATGACGCGGAAATGATTGTGGATGCCTATCAGGGACGCGTTTTTGTGAACCCTCCACGTCGTTTACGCCAACGCTATAAAGAAATTCAAAAAGAAGACGAGCAAATCGCAAAAGATCTCAAACAATACGAGACCAAAGAAGCGATTACTCCTGATGGGGTTTCTGTTCAACTATTTGTAAACACAGGTCTCATGATTGATGTTGTTCGCGGCGTACAACGTGGCGCGCAAGGTGTAGGTCTATACCGAAGTGAAATTCCATTCATGTTACGGGAACGTTTCCCGGGTGAAGAAGAACAACGTGCAATCTACCGCCAACAGTTGAGTCACTTTGCCAATAAACCAGTGGTAATGCGAACCCTCGATATTGGTGCCGATAAAGATTTACCGTACTTTAGTATCGAAGAAGAAAACTCAGCATTAGGATGGCGCGGTATTCGTTTTACACTCGATCATCCAGAGATTTTCTCAGCACAAATCCGAGCAATGCTCAAAGCCAGTATTGGTTTAAATAACTTGCATATTCTATTGCCAATGGTGACAACAGTAAGTGAAGTCGAAGAAGTACTTTATTTACTTGAGCGAGACTGGATAGCCGTGCAAGAAGAAGAGCAAGTTAAAATTACTAAACCAAAAATCGGGATTATGGTAGAGGTACCAAGTGTACTGCTTCAAATTGATGAGTTTGCTGAACTTGTCGATTTCTTCTCGGTTGGTTCAAATGACTTAACTCAATACTTACTTGCGGTAGACCGTAATAATCCGCATGTGGCTAGCGTATATTCACACTTCCATCCATCTATTTTGCGTGCGTTGACTCGACTGGTGAAGGAATGTCACAAATACCAAAAACCGGTAAGTATTTGTGGTGAGATGGCGGGTGACCCATTATCAGCAATCTTACTAATGGCAATGGGCTTTAATACTCTTTCTATGAGTTCAAGCAATATCTTGCGTGTGCGTAAAGCAATTTGCCATGTACCAATGACAGATGCGCAAAAGTTACTTGATGATGTCATGAAAATGAATAACCCGCTTATTGTAAAAAGCTGGCTTGAGTATTACTTTAAAACGCATGGTTTGGCGGATATGGTTAAATCTAACCGCCTTGTCACCGTATAAATACTTAAAAAAGGAGAGTTTTAACTCTCCTTTTTAATTGAACTAGTTTTAGTTTTTTCTTTTTTCAAATCCTCATTTACCGTACTCAACAATTTTGCTTAACCCTTAAAATCGATTTTACCTATTAATATAGACAATTTAATCCATTTGAAAAATAAATAATCAAATTTTAGTATATTTAAAGAACGAAATTGAAAGATATTGCGATGTTTCAATGATTAAGGAGCTCATGCCATGCATCATTATTTGCAAAAGTCGAACCATTTTCCCTCTTGTTTTTTAGCCTTCATGCAGTAAATTGAAGGAATAATAAACAAAGGAAACTCATGTATTGTTGAATAAAAATGATGAGCTGACATAACAGTGAAAAATTTTTAAAACGGTTTATCTCACCACTTGTTTCCTCATTTCTTTATTCGATAAGCATCATTTTTTTAACCCAGAAGTCCAGGAAAATGAGCTTTCGGTTCCATTAAGAGCTCAAATAAATATTACCCAGAGAGAATATAATCATGTCAAACGAATCAAAATGTCCTTTTTCAGGTCATAACTCAAAACCGCAAGTAACAGTCGGTGGTGGCACGACTAATTTGCACTGGTGGCCAAATCAATTACGCGTCGACTTACTCAATCAACATTCAGAACGCTCTAATCCACTTGGTAAAGATTTTAATTACCGTGAAGAATTTAAAAAAATTGACTACTACGCACTTAAAGCGGATATCAAAAATGTCTTAACCGATTCCCAAGATTGGTGGCCAGCCGATTGGGGAAATTACACAGGCTTATTTATTCGTTTAGCATGGCATGCTGCCGGCACCTACCGTATGGGTGATGGCCGTGGTGGTGCGGGTCGTGGTCAACAACGTTTTGCGCCTTTAAATAGCTGGCCTGACAACGCAAGTTTAGATAAAGCACGCCGTTTACTATGGCCTGTTAAACAAAAATACGGTCAAAAAATATCGTGGGCTGACTTATTTATTCTTGCCGGGAACATTGCACTTGAGTCTTCTGGCTTCCGTACCTTTGGTTTTGGTGCAGGCCGTGAAGATGTTTGGGAACCAGACAACGATGTAAACTGGGGCGATGAAAAAGAATGGTTAGCTCACCGTAACTCTGAAGCTTTAGCTGGCAGTAATCTTGCGGCAACCGAGATGGGACTAATTTATGTAAACCCTGAAGGCCCAGAAGCTAGCGGTGACCCAAGATCAGCTGCGCCGTTTATTCGCGCGACTTTCGGCAACATGGCAATGGACGATGAGGAAATTGTTGCTTTGATTGCAGGCGGTCATACTTTAGGTAAAACTCACGGTGCAGCCTCTGCTGACCATGTTCATGCCGATCCAGAAGGCGCTCCAATTGAGCAAATGGGCTTTGGCTGGGCAAATAGCTATGGCACAGGTGTGGGTAAAGATGCGATCACGTCAGGTTTAGAAGTGATTTGGTCACAGACACCAACACAATGGAGCAATTACTTCTTTGAAAACCTATTCAAATACGAGTGGGTACAAGAACGTTCACCTGCTGGTGCAATCCAATGGGTAGCAGCAGATGCTGAGGCAATTATTCCTGATCCTTTCGACCCGTCAATTAAACGTAAGCCAACAATGTTGACTACAGATTTGACTTTACGTTTTGATCCTGAATTTGAAAAGATCTCTCGTCGCTTCCATAACGACCCTCAAGCTTTCGCAAATGCTTTTGCTCGTGCCTGGTTCAAATTAACTCACCGTGATATGGGTCCAAAAGCACGTTATTTAGGTCCTGAAGTCCCTGCTGAAGATTTAATTTGGCAAGACCCATTACCGGCCGCTAACGCTATTCCATCTGCTGCAAGTATTGCTGATGCAAAAGCAAAAATTGTTGCATTAGGATTATCTGCCGGTGAGTTGGTTTCTCTTGGTTGGGCATCAGCATCAACATTCCGTGGTGGAGACAAACGCGGTGGAGCAAACGGTGCACGCATTGCTTTAGCTCCTCAACGTGGTTGGGAAGTCAATAAAAAAGCTGTTGAGACTTTAACTAAAATTGAAGAACTCAAAGCATCAACTCAATTATCATTGGCTGACTTAATTGTGCTTGCAGGGAACATCGGTGTAGAACAAGCTGCTCAGGCGGCAGGTTTCAACGTTAGCGTACCATTCGCTCCTGGTCGTGTAGATGCATTACAAAGTCAAACTGATATTGAAACTTTCCAATTACTACTCGGCGCTGCTGATGGCTTTAGAAACTGGAAAAAACAGGGAGTCAACACACCAGCTGAAATCTTATTGATTGATAAAGCTCAGCGACTGACTTTGACTGCACCAGAGTTAACTGCATTAATTGGTGGTTTACGTGTACTGGGCACCAATTGGGATGGTTCACAGCATGGTGTATTCACTCAGCAAGTCGGTGTACTTAGCACAGATTTCTTTACAAACTTACTCGACATGTCGAATGTATGGGCACCTGTTGATTCAACAAGTGAAGTATTTGAAGGCAAAGATCGTAAAACAGGTGCAGTTAAATTTACTGCAACACGCAATGATTTAGTCTTTGGTTCTAATTCAATCTTACGTGCATTGGCAGAGGTTTATGCTCAAGCCGACGGTAAAGAAAAATTTGTTAAAGACTTTGTTGCAGCATGGACAAAAGTCATGAATCTTGACCGTTTTGACTTAGCTTAATTTAAGTCGAAATAATAAAAAGCCAGTTCAATTTGAACTGGCTTTTTTAATATAAAAACCATAGGCTTTTAGACAGTCAATTTATGCCCTTCTCGAATACAATAAAAGGGATTAGCAAGTTTTGATGAAGCTTTAATAGCTTGAGCTAAAGCATGTTCAGGGTCTTCCCGATCTTCATCTGTTAACTGGAAAGTTCGATAGTGAATCGCAACAGAACGATGCGCTTGTAAATCCAAATGTGCATGAACTGCATCTTGAGGGTTCATGTGAACGTAGCTCATTAGTTTACGAGGTTCATAAGCTCCAATTGGAAGTAAAGCAACACGTGGTGCGCCATAACGTGCATGTATCTGTTTGAAGTGTGCTGCATAGCCAGTGTCACCAGCGAAAAAACAATGACCTGTTTTTGCTAAAACCGAAAAACCACCCCAAAGTGCTTTATTTTGATCATGTAAGCCCCGCCCCGAACCGTGCTGAGCAGGTGTATAGACAATTCTTAACTCATGATAAGGAATTTCTTGCCACCAATCCATTTCAATGACATGGAAATCTTTAGGCAAGTAAAACCCGTTGCCAAGCCCTGTATAAATCGGCATCGCAAATTTCTTGTGCAACCATTCAAGCGTTGCCAAATCCATATGATCATAATGATTATGGCTCAGTAAGACTCCATGAATAGTGGGCAACTGTTCCAAAGCAAAACCGGCCGGGCATACACGGCGTGGTCCACGCCCATGCAACGGACTCGCATAATCACACCAAACCGGGTCGGTAATAAAGTTATATGGTCCAATTTGAATGAGTACAGTAGCGTGACCTACAAACCATACTTGCCAATCATCTAAATCCGCATGAGGACGGTTCTGTGGTAAGGCAATTGGTGTATTCACACGAGTTTCGTATTCACCTTGAATATCAACATTCCATGTATAAGATTCACGAGTGACTAACCAACGCAATAATTCTTTCGATCCTCGTGCAGGCGATCTAGGCTGCTGATTATAAAAACGGGTGTCGTTTTCATGGCCCAATTCAGGATGACAAAAAGGCGGTTTTATCCATGTATGCGTCCAACAGGACTGAGTCGGCAATTGATAAGTTAATGTCGGCTTGTCTTTCATGGGCTTATTCTATGGTTGTAGCATCAGGAGGATGATTCATTCAATTTTCTATCTTAGCGATTTAAATAAATTAAGCTATGACACTTACACTTATTTATCATATAAATATCCCTTTATTTTTGTCGCCGCCGACATACACCAATCTAAAGTGCCACAAAAAAATGTTTAGATGTGTTGAGTTTGTGATTCGTTACTTACAGTTCTTATTAAAAGCTACTGTATAACATAACAATAGTATATAATAAGTAATCTATAGCTAAAGGATGAACTACTTTTATCTTAGTTATTCAATAAATCTTTTAAATTGCTTAATTTTATCAACTTTTATCGATGATTGATAAACTAAAAAAATAGAGCAATATAAGTGTGATACATTTACTATAAAAATACTTTCCAAAATTTTTCGCTAAAAAAATCAACACCTAAATCTCTGCATTAATAATAGATTTTTTCATAATATGAGAAAACTTTAAGTGATTTTTAAAAAAGAAATTAAAATTTCCTATGAAAATTTAAAAAAAACAGTTAATAATCGGCAATTAATATATTTTATAAATTAATAATTAAGAAAAATTTCATATTAATTTAATAATGATTTATAAATTTTCATTTATTTTATAAATATCTAAAGCATCTTCACGCTATATAGTTTTATGCTTTATACTTTACTTAAATCATAGTAAGACATTTTTTGGATTAGTCTTATGGAATTACGCCATCTTCGATATTTCATCACTGTTGCTGAAGAATTAAATTTTAGTAAGGCCGCTCTAAAACTCTATACTGCTCAACCCTCCCTTAGCCAACAAATTAAAGATTTAGAAGAAGATGTCGGTGTACGACTTTTAAACCGTACAAAACGTAAAGTCGAGTTAACTGAAGAAGGTGAAGTATTTTTAGAACATGCCCGTTTAACACTTGCTCAAGCAGATAAAGCTGTAGCGATGGCACGTCAAGTCTCAAAGGCCAAACAACAATTATTACGTATTGGTTTTGTCCCCATTGCAGAAATGAAAATTTTCCCGTACGTACTTCCAAATCTACGATTACAACATCCTGACCTGACCATTGAACTATCAAGCTTAAATAATACAGAACAACTCAAAGCATTAAAAAGAGGTGAACTCGACATCACCTTCACTCGTGATAATACCGAAACCGATGAAATCCAAAGCCAATTTGTTTTAACAGAACCATTAATTTTTTTATTACCTAGAAACCATCCTTTGGCTAAATATGAACGCATTCCTGTAAAAGCTTTACACGGTATAGATTTTATTATTCCTGCCGCCGAACAATCGAATACGCTGCACAATACTATTTTAGAATTTACTAAAACTCATGGTATTGATCTGAATATCGTACAAAAGGCCGATAGTATTTTACTCAATATTAATTCGATTGGGTCAGGTCTAGGTTGTACGATTTTACCAGCCTATGTTGCACCTCTAGGTGTATCAAATACAGTAGTTCGCCCTTTAGATGTGGATTTACCTTCTTTAGATTTATTTGTCAGTTATCGTAAAAATACAGAATCTGTAGGTGTTAAAAGATTTATTGACCAGCTCAATAAAGTGTTTCATCTTGATAAGAATATCGATTAAATACGACAAATTAAAGTTAACTTTATTTGGCAATAATAAATTAGTTAGAAAATCTGAATTAAAGTATAAAATAAATGAGCTTAAGATTTATTTTATACTTTTGATCCATTATTTAAATTGCGATAATTTTTTATATTTTAGCTTATCAAAAATATTATTTAAAAAGACAATCAAAAGTATAAACAATATATAAAACTTAATGTTAAATTAACCAAATAGTAAAAAAATAGTTTTTACGGCATAAGGAGAGTCGAGTAAATGTTGGGACTATTAAAGCATTTGGGGCGTAGCGTAAAAAACCGACCTCACTTCTTTATTGCTTTATTCGTTGGCGTTATTGCCGGAATTCTATTGACTTGGTTCACTTCATGGAAATGGTCTACTATTTTATTAGTAAGCTGGAACGGTTCGATTGGCTTATATTTATTGAATGTTTTCAAACTTATGAAAAATGCTGATCACTCTCAAATGCAGCAGCAAGCTAAAAAACAAGATGAAAGCAAATGGGTCATCATGCTGATTGTTTTACTTGCAATTTCTATGTGTCTAGTTGCTATATTAGTACAGCTGTCTCAGCTTCCTTCTGACCATTATGCAAAATTAGGACATGTTGCTTTAGCTTTACTTACCATTGTTTCAGCATGGCTTTTTATGCACACCGTTTTCGCCTTGCACTATGCACATGACTTTTACATGGCTTTATCCAGAAATGAAGAAAGTGGTGGATTAGATTTTCCAGGGACCAAAAATCCAACATATCCTGATTTCTTATATTTTAGTTATATTATTGGTACTTCAGCACAAACAGCAGATGTATCGGTTACCACTAGGCATATGCGTTTGCTAAACTTATTTCATTTCGTTTTGGCATTTGGCTTTAACACGACTATTTTAGCAATTTGTATTAACGTCGCTGCGGGTTTTATTAGCAATTAAAGCTTTTGATTAAAAAACAAAAAGCCACCTTAAAAGGTGGCTCGAAGCAGCATAGGTTTACAATAATCCGCCCATACTGCTTTGTTTTAACCCTTCACGTTGTTTGATCGTTTCAACATAACGTGTAATGGTAGGGTGTGATTCAATCGTGTTCATTTTCAACTGCCATAACAACATCGCGCCCACGCTGACATCTGCTGCCGTAAACTGTTCACCACATAAGTATGGATTAGCCTCACTCAGCCCTTGAATCAAAGCTTGGTAAGCATCGTTGTAATCACCATAACTCACAAACATTTTTTGCTCAGGAGATACTTTTATTCCTAGAGCTTTATCAACGCCAGCAGCTTCCCAAGGACCTGCCATCATAAATAACCAACGATAGTACAAACCACGCTTTGGATCATTCAAGGCTGGTGCCAAGCCTTTGTCACTAAACTTGTCCGTAAGATATGCGCAAATTGCCCCTAACTCATAAATAACAACATCGCCATCTACCAATACAGGTACTTTTCCAAAAGGATTAATTTTTAAATATTCTGGCGACTTCATCTCGGTTCGGTATGCAACTTCAATACGTTCACATTCAACACCAAGCTCGACTAAAAGCCAGTCGATCACTACACCACGCGATTCTTTGTTAGTATAAAGTTTAAGGCTCATTTTTTTATGGCTCCTTGTTTATCGTGGTTCTAGTCTACAAATATCTTTTGTCAGTTTTTGTCAGTAGTCTGCGATTCTTGTGCCCACCACTGCTGGAAGAGTTGCTGCTTAAATGATGGATATACTTCTTGGGTTAAACTTAAGTGTTGAATACGATCCATTCTAAAATGTCGAAAGTCCTGTCTTAATTCACACCATGCGGCCAACACAATTTTGTCATTAAAGTATCCCAAGGCAAAAGGCCACAAGGTTCGAACACTACTTCGTTGTTGTTCATCATGATAATGCATTGTAATTTTGACTTGCTGCCGAATGGCTAAACGTACTTGTTCAACCTGATTTTTATCTACAGGCAGCCATGTGTTAAACGCTCTTAAGGTTGTTTGCTGTAATAAATATTGGCGATGTTCAGGCAGAACAGAATTTAATTTAGCTAAGATTGATGTAGAAGCCGATTGTAAAGATTGATCGGGTACACTCTTCAACCAATACAACGCCAGAAAAATAGCTTCAACTTCATTTTCATTGAGCGTCATTGGTGGCAATACTATGTCTTCTTTAAGCTGAAATCCTAAACCCGCTGATGCATCGATTCTCACACCTTGGGCTCGTAGACTATCAATATCGCGGTAAATACTACGAACACTAATTCCCATACGCTCAGCCAAGACGTGTGCAGTCACTGGATAACGGGATTCACGAAGTTGCTGTAAAAGATTTAATAAACGAATAGAACGGCTCATTTTTCTCGTCTTATTGTTATTGGACATACAATAAGAGGGAATAAATTCCCCCTTCTTATATCATTCTAAATTACGCTACATCTGCATTAGAGAGCTTTGCATACTCTCTTAAAAAGTTGTGCAGTTCAGGTACATCTTTAGCAATCGTTAAAGGCTGGAACTGTTGTAGAACTTCGATCGAATGCACACCATAGCCAACACCAATACGTGGCATACCTAAACGCTGTGCCATCTCAAGATCATAGCTACTATCACCAATCATTATGGCGCGCTCGACGCTTACCCCTGTTACATTCAAGATTTCTTGTAACATAAGCGGGTCTGGTTTTGAACGGGTTTCATTGGCTGCTCGAGTAACATCAAACAGATGAGTACTTTGTGTTTTTGCAATCACACGGTCTAATCCACGGCGGTTTTTACCTGTTGCTACCGCAAGTTTTAAACCTTGAGCTTTTAAGTCATGAAGTAACTCAGAAATACCTTCGAACCATGCATCATTTGTCGAGTTGGCAATATAGTGATCGCCATATGCTTTTAAAATCAATTCATGTAGCTCTGGTTTTTCTGGAAATAAAGTTTGCATCACTTCCGGTAAACCTAAACCAATAATACTTTTTGCGGCTTCATCCGTTAGCGTTAACTCATGCTGCTCGGCCGCATGCTGTAAACTTGCAACAATCTGACCGACAGAATTATATAAAGTACCATCCCAGTCAAAAATCACTAATTCGGTTTTCAGACTCATTTTGCTACTCTCAAAGCCTCTAATAACTGGGTCATGTCTTCTGGTAACGGTGCTTCAATCGTTGGATAACCCGGAATATCTAAACGCATGGCATGCAAACACAAACGGCGTGCTTCAGGCCCCGCATAAGCAGTGTTGTGACCATATTTATCGTCACCCAGCAAAGGATGTCCAATACTTAAACCATGTACACGAATTTGATGGGTACGACCCGATAAAGGCGAAGCATGAACCAGTGTGGCATTTTTAAAGCGCTCTGCAACCACCCATTCGGTTTTACTTGGCTTACCTTCTTTAGATACACGTACGCGACGCTCGCCATTTGCTAACTCATAGCGAAATAGAGGAGCATCAATGAGTTGTTTATCAAGACTTACCTGACCTTTTACAATAGCGGCATAGGTCTTACGAATTTTGTGTTCACGCAACATATCTTGTAGCAACTTTAAAGTGCTACGCTTTTTACTAATCATGACCAGACCAGAAGTGTCACGGTCAATACGATGAATCAGTTCTAAATATTTTTTACCTGTTGCCGCGCGTAGTGCCTCAATCAAACCATACGCCACGCCACTACCGCCATGTACGGCAATACCTGAAGGTTTATTTACAACTAATAGGCCTTCATCTTCGTAAACCACACGGCTTAATAAACCTTGAGCTACACTGTCGCTTACAGGAACAGCAGTTTCATCTTTTTGTTCATAACGAATAGGCGCAACGCGAATCTGGTCCCCAATTGCAAGTTTGGTCTCGGCTTTAATACGTTTTTTATTCACGCGAACCTGACCTTCACGAATCAAACGATAAATTCGACTCTTTGGTACACCCTTCAAACGTGAAAACAGGAAATTATCGATTCGTTGTCCTGCTTGATGCTCATCCACCTCAAACCAAGTGACACTTTGCCATTGCTGTGTAGAATTCATACTAATATTTAAACCTGAAATTTTACGAAATTTGATTAATAAATGACCGATTAGCTTAGTTTTTTCACAAGAAATCTAAGCTTAGCCCATAGGCAGATGCTGCAAGGTTTGATATAGTCAGCGCACGGATACCACCGTAAGTGAACATCTAAAGGGAAATTTCCCTGATTGAAACCTCAATCAAAATGATGCTTTCATCACCAGCTCGGACAGGTCCTAAAGAATTATGCCGACGCCGAAGGCTTATTATATCGGCAAAATGACAAACTGTTGCGTTTAATTCAGTTTGTTCAAAAAAATATGTTACCAACTCTAGTTGGTTATGGAACGTAAACTGATACACATCAGACAAATCGATCCTTAATGTTGCCTTCAGGCTAAAGCGTTGATGCATTGGAACTGCCGAAAGCACCGATACGATGAGCATTCCGTATCAAACTTCCAATAAAGAAGTCACTTCGCGCCCAATGACAGTGAAAGTCATTAACCAATGCCCCGCTCCCCCGCCAGTGAAGCAAAAGGGAATTCCGATTTAAAGGTTGAAGCAGTATTGCCTACATCACAGACGAGAATCGAAGCTAAGGCTAAATGTAGCCGGTAACAGATGACTCAGACCACAAGTATTTTGAGATCTGGGAAATGATCCGTCATGTTCGATGTTCGTTCAGAACCTTTAAGTTTGTTAGGTTTGTTTGTGTGAGTCACTATTAGGTGTCACACCCATGAAACGTATGTTGATTAATGCAACTCATGCCGAAGAAGTTCGCGTTGCACTTATCACTGGTAATCGTCTTTACGATTTTGATTTAGAGAATCGTACCCGAGAACAGAAAAAATCCAATATCTATAAAGGCCATGTCACCCGCGTAGAACCTTCATTAGAAGCTGTTTTTGTTGAATACGGCGCAGGTCGTCAAGGCTTCTTATCTATGCGTGAAATTGCGAACAGCTATTTTCAGGCAGACCCACGTCAAACTTCAAACATTCGTGAACTTATTACTGAAGGCACAGAGCTTTTAGTTCAGGTTGAAAAAGAAGAACGTGGTAATAAAGGTGCAGCCCTTTCTACTTTTATTTCTCTTGCAGGCCGTTATTTGGTTCTTATGCCAAACAACCCGAAAGGTGGTGGTATTAGCCGTCAAATTTCAGGTTCAGTGCGTGAAGAGTTAAAAGAAATTTTAGCGTCTTTAAATGTACCTCGTGGTATGAGCGTTATTGTACGTACCGCTGGTATAGGCCGTACTCAAGAAGAATTACAACTCGACTTACAACACTTGCTTGACCTTTGGGCACAAATTCAAAGTACAGCAAGCTCAGGCCCTTCTCCGATGCTTGTTCATCAGGAAGCTGGCGTTGTAACACGTGCGATTCGTGATTACTTACGTGATGACGTTGCTGAAATCTTAATTGATAGTGAACAGGCTTATAACGAAGCATATAACTTTGTTAAAGCAGTTATGCCACGTCAATTAGACAAATTAAAAACTTATACTTTAAACGAGCCATTGTTCGCTCATTTTGGTATTGAAAGCCAAATTCAAACTGCTTACGAACGTGAAGTAAAACTTCCTTCTGGCGGTTCAATCGTAATTGACCAGACTGAAGCTTTAGTTTCAATCGACATTAACTCTGCGAAATCAACTCGCGGACATGATGTTGAAGAAACTGCACTGAATACAAACCTTGAAGCAGCAGAAGAAATTGCTCGTCAACTTCGTCTTCGTGACATTGGCGGTTTAGTTGTCATCGACTTCATCGATATGACTAAAGAACGCAATCAACGTATGGTTGAAGCAAAACTTCGTGAAGCAACCCAAAGCGATCGTGCCCGTATTCAGTTCGGTCAGTTGTCTCGTTTTGGCTTAATGGAAATGAGCCGTCAACGCTTACGTCCATCGCTTGAAGAAGCAACAGGTTATGTATGCCCTCGCTGTCATGGTACAGGCATGGTTCGTGACTTACGTTCACTTTCTCTTTCAATCATGCGTAAAGTTGAAGAGATTGCTCTTCGTGAACGTCATGGTGAAGTTCAGGTTGAAGTTCCAGTTGAAATTGCAGCCTTCTTGCTTAATGAAAAACGCCATAGTTTGGTGTATTTAGAGCAAACTTCTGGTGTACGTGTAACAGTATTACCTCACCCGCACTTAGAAACTCCACATTACGAAATTGCTTATAACCCAGATGGTTTTGCTCCATCTAGCTATGAACGTACTGAAGCAACTCGCTCTAGTGAGAAAGAGTTAGGTTATGAGTCTTCTGAATGGCATTTAGAAGAAGCAGATCATGCTCATGTAACAGCTCCTGCTTCAAAAAATGGTTCTGCTCAGAAAAAGACAAGCCATGCAACTCAACCTGTAGCACAACAGCCTGCAGCTCAAAAAGCAGCAAGTCCTTGTGCATGGTTAGAAAACTTATTTGTTCAAAAACAAGCGCAAACTGTTGATCAATCTCGTTCAGCACAAAACGCTGCTGCTGCGATTGAGCAAATGGTAAATACGGGTGCTGTTAGCCGTGGTCAGTTCGGTCAAGTAGCCGTACCGGCTGTTGCAGAAGTTGCGCCAGTTCAAACAAATAACGCTTATATTTCACAGTCACCTGTGAAACAAGAAGTTCGTGAACATGTTGAAAAAGATGATAAATCTCAGCAACAACGTCAGAACAACAAAAAGCGTAAACATAAAGAGCAACGTGAGCAGCATCACCAATCTCATGAACAGCAACATCAAGTGCATGAAGAAGTGGTTCAGTTGTCACGCCAAGAGCAACGTGAGTTAAAACGTCAGCAAAAACGTCAACAACAGCAAGATCAGCAACATCAAAATAATGATGTACAACAAACTGAAATTGTTGTTCCACGTCGTGATCGCAATAATCAACAGCGTCCGAACCGTCCAAATCGCCACCGCGATCCAAGCGTATTAAATGAAAATCAAAATACGCCGGCACCAGTTGTTGTTGATGAAAAACAAGTTAAAGTTGATGTGATTGATGCACCTAAGCATGATGTCATGAACACTGCTTTAATTATTAATGTTGATCAAGGTCAAAGCGAGATTGTGGCGCTTACACCTGAACGCCAAGTTGAGCGTGTTGAGCCTACTCCTGCTGAAGTTGCTCCAGAGTCAACACCAGCTCCTGTTGCAGAAGAGAAAGCAGTTGTTGCTGAAGCAAAAAATGAAGCTCAGCCAACTGAACAAGCTGCTCAGCCACAAATCCAACGTGCTAGCAATGACCCACGTATGCGTCGTCGTCAGCAACGTGAGGCTAAACAAGCCAAAGCTGCTGTGCCATCTATTGCGCCATCGCAAATTCCAACTTTGGCACAACACACGATCGGTAGCTTAATTCGTCATGTATATGGCGAAGACTGTACCGTATTGATTGAACAATTTGGTTTAGTACCAACGTTTAATCGTGCATTGCAAAAGTTTGCAGAACAGTATGCAAGCACTTTAGTGGTTGAAGTAACTTCTGAAACAGAAGAGAAAAAGCCTGTAACTCGTGATGCAGAACTTCCAAGCCATAAACCGGCTGAAGAAGCAGAACCAGCACCAGTACTTCCACTTACTCCATCGCAAGCACCGACTCCACGTGTTGCAAATGACCCGCGTGAACGTCGCCGTTTAGCAAAATTAGCTGCGGAGCAAGCATTTGAGCAAGTGAAACAACAACATTCTGCTCAAGAAGAAGTTGTAACTCCTACTCCTGTAGCAGAAGAAACTGTTGCTACTGCACCAGCTGAAACACAAGCTACTGCTGAACCAGAACAGCAACCGCTTGAACTTAATCAGTCAACTGAAGTTGCACAGCCTGAAGCTGTCCCTGTAGAAGAAAAAACTACAGAAAAAGTAGCTGAAGCTCCTGTAGCAAAAGAACCTGCGCCATCAAAAGCAGCAAGCAAAGCGAAAGCAGCTCCTGAAGAAACAGCGGCTCCGACTGAAGCGGCAGCTGATGCTGAAACAGAAGACGCTAAAGCCGACAAGGATAAACCAAGTCGTCCTCGCCGTCCTCGTGGCCGTCCGCCAAAAAAAGCTAATCCTGTAGCTGAGTAAGCCATTTGCTCAATTGCAGCTAATTTAAACAAACCTAGTCATTTCGATGACTAGGTTTTTTTTGTTATTTTTAACCAATTAGGTTGATTGCACTAGAAGAAAAGTTTTAAAAGCATGGTGAACCATGAAAACTATTGGACTTTTTGCCCCACAACCTTTTTTGGATTGATCGAAAAATAAATAGGATTGATATGAGCCAGACAACACAGACCGATATCATTACGCTTGGTGATGTTGCCACAAGACTTCCTAGCTTCATTCCCAAAGTACCCCATATCCTAAATGGTCTTAGACAGGCTTATTTAAGAACATCACATACTCCAACAGGTTTGGGTATTGCTTTTGAAAAAGCTGTTAAGCGAAATCCTAAAGGCACGGCATTATTATTTGAAGATCAAAGTTATTCTTATGAAGCTTTAAATGAATGGGCAAACCAGATTTCCCATTACTACCTTTCGCTGGGAGCGCATAAGGGTGACGTCATTGCTGTAATGATTGAAAACCGCTCTGAGCTAATCGCAACAATTATTGGTTTAGCCAAGATTGGAGTCACGATTGCGCTTGTGAATACATCACAAGTCGGTAAGGTTCTTGCTCATAGCATCAATCTGGTAAAGCCAATTGCTGTTATTGCGGGTGAAGAAGTTCGTGCTGCTATTGACGAAATTCGTCAGGATTTAAATGTTCCTAAAGATCGTTTCCACTGGTTCGCAGATCAGGCAACCCGTCAAAATTCGGGTACAGCACCTCAAGGTTATATCAATCTAGCTGACCAAATTGATCAATTTCCAAAATTTAACCCATCCACTACCCATTCTGTGACTGGTAATGATGGCCTGTTTTATATTTACACCTCTGGTACAACAGGTTTACCAAAGGCAGTTATTTTCAAACACAGTCGCTGGACATTAGCGTATGGTACTTATGGCCATATCTTAAACTTAGGACCAGATGACGTCATGTATGTGACCTTACCACTTTACCATGCAACAGGTGTGGTGGTTTGCTGGTGTGGTGTAATTGCTGGAAGTGCAACCCTTGCAATTCGTCGTAAATATTCGACTAGCGCTTTCTGGAAAGACGTTCAAAAATTTAATGCATCTGCTATTGGTTATGTCGGTGAACTTTGTCGCTACTTAATGGATGCTCCTGTTACGGAACTTGACCGTAACCATCGTGTCACAAAAATGATCGGTAACGGCATGCGCCCAAATATCTGGGACAAGTTCAAACAACGTTTCGGTGTTAAAGAAGTGCTTGAGCTTTATGCATCGAGCGAAGGTAACGTTGGATTTAGCAACATTTTCAACTTTGACAACACAGTTGGCTTCTCTCCTACACCATATGCCATTGTTCAGTTCGATAAAGAAAAAAATGAACCAATCCGCGATAAAAACGGCTGGTGTCAAAAAGTTAAAGCAGGTGAAGTGGGCCTTTTAATTGGCAAAATTACTAGCCGCTCTCCATTTGATGGCTACACCGACCCTGAAAAGAACAAGTCTGTGATCTGGAAAGATGTGTTCAAAAAAGGCGACTCTTATTTCAACACTGGTGATTTAGTTCGAGATATCGGTTTCCGTCATGCTCAGTTTGTGGACCGTCTAGGCGACACTTTCCGCTGGAAAGGTGAAAACGTATCGACCACTGAAGTGGAAAACATGGTGTGTGAATACGAAAAAATTGCTGAAGCTGTTGTGTATGGTGTAGAAATTCCAAATACCAACGGCCGTGCTGGTATGGCAGCAATTACGCTGGCAGATGGTGAAGAGTTAAATGATGCAGATTTAACCGAAATGGTCACTGTGTTTAAGAAGTGTTTGCCTGCTTATGCTGTACCGGTATTTTTACGTGTACAAAAAAAGGTCGAAACAACAGGCACATTTAAATATCAGAAGAATAAATTGAAAGAAGATGCGTTTAATCCGAGCAAAACTTCTGAACGTTTACTCGCTTTATTGCCTGGTGCAAGCAGTTACTGTGACATCACAACTGAAATTTTTGACAACATTCAGGCATATAAATACCGTTTTTAGTTCATTTTTTAGCTAAACAAGACGAAATCGTGCTTTTTATAGGCAATCATGCAAATGTTTTTAAATTTCCTCTTGTGTTAGTTGAATAACTTGCTAAAATACGCGACATCAAAACGATACGGGTCGTTAGCTCAGTTGGTAGAGCAGCGGACTTTTAATCCGTTGGTCCCGCGTTCGAGTCGCGGACGACCCACCACTTATCTGTTTTGAATCTATTTGGGTCGTTAGCTCAGTTGGTAGAGCAGCGGACTTTTAATCCGTTGGTCCCGCGTTCGAGTCGCGGACGACCCACCACTTATCTGTTTTGAATCTATTTGGGTCGTTAGCTCAGTTGGTAGAGCAGCGGACTTTTAATCCGTTGGTCCCGCGTTCGAGTCGCGGACGACCCACCACTTATCTGTTTTGAATCTATTTGGGTCGTTAGCTCAGTTGGTAGAGCAGCGGACTTTTAATCCGTTGGTCCCGCGTTCGAGTCGCGGACGACCCACCAAATTCTAAAAAGCCTCTCACAATTTGAGAGGCTTTTTTTATTGTTATCTTATTTTCTTTTTATGACTAAAAGATGACGATACATTTTCGATTTAAAACCTCTCCCACCCAATTCATAAAAACTTCTAATCGTTTCGGAATATAAGTCCTGTTGGGATACAAAATATTAAGTGGAAGTGACGGTGCACTATAAGCACTCAGGACCTCAACCAAGATTCCCTGCTCAATTTTATCTTGAACATCATAGTAAGGAACTTGAATAATCCCTAAACCTGCACAGGCCGCAGCACTATAAGCTTCGGTATTATTTACACTTAAAGCACTATCCATCATCACGCTTCCTCCTTGATATACAAACTCACCCTGCTTTTCACCTACGGCTCCTGCATAGTTAATGAGTTTGTGCTGAGATAGATCTTCTAATTGTTCAGGCATACCGTACTGTTCTAAATAGCCTCTACTTGCACAATTCACCATGACCAAATGGCCAATAAATCTTGCAATTAAACTACTGCTATCTAGCTCACCTACCCGAACAACACAGTCAATTCCTTTTTCAATTAAGTCAGTCATGTCATCAGAACTATTAAGCTGCAAATGTATATCTGGATAGCGATGATAAAAATCTGACAGTTCAGGAATAATTACTTGATGCACAATCCGACTGGGCATCGAAATTTTTAATGTGCCTCGGTAATGCTGTTTTTGGGTCTGAATGAGTTGTTCTAATTGTTCATAGTCCAATAAAAGATTTTGGCATTCTGGCAATATTCGCTGTCCATCTTGCGTAAGACTGACTTTACGTGTAGTTCGATGAAATAAGCGTACGCCATAGTGAGTCTCAAGCTGTTGAATAGCACTCGTTACTGTTGAGCGCGGTAAATCGAGTCGATGTGCAACCTCACTAAAGCTTTGTCGTTTAGCGACTTCTGTAAAAATAAAAAATTGCTGCAAACGATCCATTTAATTGTTCGTATTTTCTGAATAGTTAAACCAAAATAGCACAATTGATCAAAAATTACCGCCAATCTAGACTAAAAATACATTAAAACAAGTCATCATAGGAACAATCATCATGACAACTCATAGCCTCAAAGATAAAGTTGTATTGATTACTGGCGGTGCTAAAAACCTCGGCGGACTCATTAGCCGAAAATTTGCAGAACAAGGAGCAAAACTCGCAATTCACTATAACAGTTCAGAAACTTAAGCAGATGCCGAGCAAACACTCGCAGACGTAAAAGCCTTGGGTGCAGATGCAATTCTAATTCAGGCAGATCTAACAGATATCGATAACATCGAGAAGCTATTCTTAGACACTAAGCAGCATTTTGGTGGAATAGATATTGCGATTAATACAGTTGGAAAGGTCTTAAAGAAGTCATTTTTAGAAACGACAGAACAAGAGTTTGATAGCATGAGCGATATCAACTCAAAAATTGAGCCTGTAAATTATTTTGTGTAAGTTCCATTTTTTATAAATGATCTTTTAATCGATCATCGAACTGAATCGTAAACCAATTCATTGCTAAACGCCAATTTTGAATTGGCATCGTCCATTTCTTCGCAGCATTTGATGTTGCTAAGTAAATGACCTTCTTTACTGAGTCATCAGATGAAAAGATTTTCCTTTTCTTCGTTGAATGGCGTATTACGCTATTCAACGACTCAATCGCATTTGTTGTATAAATTGCATGACGTATTTCGGCTGGATAGCTAAAGATCGTTCGGATATTTTC